>JAJDEC010000459.1 GCA_029259995.1 Phycisphaerae bacterium | reverse complement strand
TGGATTGCGCTTGGTTCGGCGGCAGCAGTCATCGTCATGCTCGTCGTAGCGCTCGTTCTGGTTCAGGATTCTGCAAGAGTTGCATCCGACGCGCGCGATACCGCGAGGATAGAGGCCGGGAAATCCGAAGCCACCGCTGAGTTTCTTGAGGAGATGCTCGCGTCCGCAAATCCGGACTTGGCCGGCAGGGCCGACATCAAAGTACGTGAAATTCTCGAAAGCGCGACGAAGTCGTTGCCCGAAAAATTCGCCGAGGAGCCCCTTGTGAGGGCCGCCCTTGAACAAACCATCGGCCGCTCCTACCTTAGACTCGGCTTGGCGCAGGAATCCGAAGTGTGCCTGCGACGGGCCCTGCAGTTGCGCGCCGATGCGACTCATTCCGATCGCGACAAGTTCGCATCGGTCATGACCGACCTGGCGAGCGCGTTGGTGCAGCTCAGCCGTTTTGATGAAGCCGTCGATTTCTATCGGCAAGCCCTGCAGATCCGACGCGACGGCCCCGATTCAGAAGCGCTCGCGACGACACTGGCCGGACTCGCCGGCGCGCTGACGCACGAAGGTCGGTATGACGATGCGGAGTCGGCGATGCGAGAGGCCCTGGAGATGCACCGCAAGACGTTGGGCGAGGATGACCTCAAAGTCGCTCGTAACCTGAATAATCTTGCGGTCGTTCGGACGCGGCAGGGGGCCTTGGAAGAGGCGGAGAACCTCACCAGGCAGTCACTGGACATACACAAACGCCTCAGACCGGCGGAAAGCGCGAGCGTCGCGGAATCGCTGGACACGCTCGCGGCCATTCGATGTATGCGAGGCGACTCGGTTGAGGCGGAGTCGCTCTATCGGAAAGCGATCGAAGTTCGGCGAAAGCGTCTTGGCGATACGCATCCAGAATTGGCGATGTCGCTGACGGGACTTGGACGACTCCTTTACGAATCCGGTCGTCACGAGGAAGCGATCAGGGTCCTCCGCGACGCGATCGAGATCTATCGACGGCTGGGAGGAAAGGACCCGGCAATGCCCGCCGCGTTGGGCAATCTGGCCATGACGCTGATGGCCGAGGGGCTCATCGATGACGCCGAACCTCTGCTCCATGAGGCCTATTCGCTGTCTTGCGATCGCCTTGGAAGCGCGCATCCGCAATCTCTGCTGTTCAAGCAGAATCTCGCGCTGCTTCTCGGATTGAGGGGTGAAAATGAAACCGCCGAGCGAGTGTATCGCGAATTGCTTGATTCCTGCCGTGAATCGAATCCGAATGATGAATTGCGCGTTGCCGAGCTGAATGACGGGCTCGGCCGGGTTCTTGCGAAAGGGGATCGTCGCAACGAGGCTGAACGCTGCCTTCGGCGAGCCTTGGCGCTCAGAGAGAAGCATCTGCCCGCTGGCCATCTTTATGTGGCGGCTTCCAATCGCATTCTGGGCGATTATTTGATGATGCAGGGCAAGTCGAGCGAGGCCGAAACAAGGTTGCGGACCGCGTTGAAGTCATTCCAGGCAATGCGGCCGCGACCGATGAATGAAATTCAGGCGGCGGCCAACGCGCTCGCCAAGTGCCTTGACAAGATTGGGCAACATGAGGATGCGCGCGTGGTGCTGGAATCGTGTGCCCCGGGGCGAGGCCCTTCCGAGACACCTTAGCCCGCAGCAGGGCCTGGGTTCCCATTTGCGATGGACACTTCGGGAGCAACAGGCTCGGAATGCGGTGATTTCGTATGGTTACATCAATCAGCCTGTGTAGCGTCTGGGCACATCGGCGTTCATCATCTGTGAATTGGATCGACGACACACAAGACCCACGTAATGTCCAGAAACTCGATCGCGCATCGATGCGGCGTTTCCCGTTTGGTTTCATTATTCAGCCGATCCGGAATCGGGCCGCCGTGACGCGGAATCAGTCGTCAATACACAGGCGAAACTTGAAATGTCAGCCGCAGATATCAGGGATTCGGAAACATAGAGGAGACGAGTGGCTCGGCAGCGCGGATTACGAGGAGAGTCCGGACCTGATAGAAAACCTGTGAGCCCTATGAAATGTCTTGCGATCCGGCGGAGACCGGGTGAAAATCCGCCTCGGCTGAAAAATGACACCACACGGGATCAAGACTTGGTCTCGCCTCTCATTGCAACTGGTACATGATTTTGGGGCAGGTCAATGCGCATTCGAAACGGGATTGTTCTTATGTTGGGTATGGCGGCGTTGTTAGCGATCTCGTCGCTTCCGGGGATGGCGGCGCAAGTTCCGGGCGTCGATCAAACTGGAGAAGTCGCAGATGATCCGGTCCGTGAGATGACCTTTGATCGGATCGACCTTGACAAAACAAACGCAGCGTTCAACGGCGGAACGCCCAGGGGCATCACTCAAGGTGACGCGAACGATGATTGCAAAATCGACGGTCGGGATATCCAGAAGTTTGTCAATATCGCGTTGTTCGTCGGAGCGCCGTCCAGTGAGGATTTGTGTCGCGCAGATTTTGGCAATAACGGGAGCGTCAACCTGGATGATGTTTCGCCGTTCGTTTCGCAACTTCTGGAGCAAACGGGGGAATATGCTGGCATGAATTGTCTCAATCAATCCTGTCCATGATGCATCGGCTTGAGGTTGCAAGTCGGTGCCGCTGCGACAGTGCCGTCGCGAGATTGCCCTGGAACCGGAGCGTGGCAGTGATCTCATGGCGAATCGGTGGGTTGATCCAGACGGGCGATTGCGTTTCGGCATTTCTTCACTTCTTTTGATTCCGCCCCGCAGGTATTGACATAGATATCGCCGGCAGCCGACCATTGATCGCGGGCGCGTTCATGTTGTCCGAGGGCAGACAGGCATTCGGCAAAGCGCGTCAGCATATCGCCCATCGTGCGACGTCTCCCCAGGTCGGAGAGGCGTGCCGATGACAATGCAGATTCGTGCAGTGGTCTGGCGGATTCATGTTGATTCATCAAGTCGTAAAGATGAGCGAGATTTGATTGCGTCACAATTCGATCGCGGTGATGGGGCCCGAGTGCATGTTCTTGTGCGTCGAGCGTTTTCTTGAACCACGATTCCGCCTCCGGGTAGCGCTTCAGCTGTTTG
>JAJDEC010000458.1 GCA_029259995.1 Phycisphaerae bacterium | reverse complement strand
CACCAATGCCTCTTCCAGCGCCAACAAGTCGATCGCGTTGACGTCCTTCGCCGCCTCTGCGATGGCTGCACCCGTCAGCGACAGCCGCTGGAATCCACCACCACGCTTGGCCGCCCCTTCGCTGCGGGCATAGTCCACCAGGACCTGCCGCATGGATCGAGCTGCGACCGCCTTGAAGTGGGCCGCGTCGTTGACGCCGATGGCCGTCTGATCCACGAGTTTCAGGAAGGCTTCATGTACCAGCGCCGTCGGCTGCAGGATGTGATCGTTCCGCTCGCGAGATAGCAGTCGATCCGCCATCCCGCGCAATTCCCGATAAAGCCCCTCCAGCAATTGCCCCTTGGCGGCCGAATCGCCCGCGCCGATCTGGCGGAGCAGAATCTGCGTATTCGCTCTTTCTAATTCCATTTTGCTCACGGTACTCAAAAGAAACGGCTTTCAGGGATCCTCAACGCACGCGATTGGGACCATCTCCGATTCTTCGCAAACCAATTCTAACCAATTTCGGGCGCGCTTCTGCCGGAATCCGCAGTCACTTATGGAGACTGCCCCGTAAAGGTCTCCTCGGCCGATCGGTTCCAGAACCGATTGTCCGAAAACTGTGATCGATCTGACGGACACAAGAAAAGCGGAGTCCTCGCGACGGAAGTTCTCACGGATGCCAGACTCTGGAGAAAACACAATGAACTATTCACTACATTCTAATCGTCGTACGAAGTCGAGTGCATTCGAGACAAACAGGCAATCGAAACTAACGCGGTGCATTTCGGCCATCGCAGCGATCGGAATGGCGTTCGTGTCGATTGCAACGATGTGCCAGCCGGCGCTTCCTTTCGAGACACCGTCGATCGTTCCGGCAAAGGGCCCAAGTGCCGGCGGAACCGAAGTGACGATCATCGGCACGAAGTTCTCCGAATCATCCGCGGTCCTGTTCGGCGACCAGGCGGCATCGAGTTTCACCATCGTCAACGAAAATGTCATCCAGGCCGTTACGCCGGTCCATCCCGCCGGAGTCGTCGATGTCGTGATCATTGACGACGACGACCTCGTGCAACTCTTCTCGAGCGCCTATACATTTGAGGATCCGCCTGTCGAGCCCGCCCCCGCGCCGACGCCTCTGACGATCGCATTGGTCGATCTTCCCAACGGCCCCGTCGCCGGCGGATCGATCGTCACGATCGAAGGATCGGCGTTTTCCGCCGCGACCAGCGTGTTCTTCGGTGCCACGCCTGCAACCGCCGTGACATTCTTCAGCAGCCAACTTCTGAATGCACGCGTGCCGGCCGGACCGGAGGGCCCCATTGATCTTCGCGTTCTTAATCCCAATGGCGAAGAGGCAGTTCTCGCGGGTGGATTCACTTACTTCCTCGTCCCGCCCGACACTGGCATCGACAGCGACGGCGATGGCCTGACCGACGCAATCGAGTCGGCGGGCTACGAAATCGCCATCGACCTCTTCGGATTCGGCATTGGCAACAACGGCGGCAATCTCGTGAGGCGAACCGTATTCAGCGATCCATTCGACACGGATTCCGACGACGACGGCCTCTCGGACAGCGCGGAATTTCTCCTTGGCTCCGACGCACGCAAACGCGATACCGACGAAGACGGACTCGATGATGCCGAAGAGGTCAATCGCCAACTCACGAGCCCCGTTAGCGTTGACACCGACGGTGACGCCCGCGGCCCCGATGGCGATCTGCCTCCCAATGCATCACTCTTTGACGGTGCGGAGTTGGTCGAGTTCTTCGACAATTCGAACAACCTCTTCTACGGCGGCACGTCTCCTCTCTTCGACGACACGGATGGCGACGGTGTCACTGACTACGACGAATTCGCACACCCGTTCCGCAGCCCGTTGGTTGCCGACGTTCCGAAGCTGAAGGTCGAATTCGTCGGCGCGATGACCATGACGCTCGACATCGAGCTGGCGCAAGGCACTTCCATCACTGACGGCCAGCAATACGGCCTCGTCGAATCGGAAGCCTCGACAAGCAGCAACAGCAACGAATCCACATGGGAAAACTCACTGGAGTTCACCGAGTCCATCAGCGCTTCCGGCGGCGTTGCGGGCACGCCGCCCGGGCCGCAGTTCGAAGTGGAAGTCGGATTTTCCGCCACGCAGGGCTTCACCGAAGGCGGCTCAACATCGTGGACCGAGGAATCGACTGAAGAAGTGCAGAACTCCTTCCTTCAGATTCAGGAAGAAATGCAGACGCAAAGCTCGACCGTTAACGGCGGAACCGTTACTGCAGGGATCAAGGTCATTAACGAAGGAAACGTGGCGTTTACGCTGCAGAATCTCGTCATCTCCGGCCTTTTGATCGACCAGCAGGCCCGCGACGGATTCCGCGCGATCACTACGCTTCGTCCGCCGGTAAGCCAACTCACGCTCGCCGCATTCGACGAAACAGGCGTCCTAACGTCTACGACCGACGTCGGCAGCATCGGCGGCCAGCAGATTCTTGATCTGATGGCGGACCCCAGCGCACTGCTGCTCGACATCGCTGCCTTTGATCTGCTCGATGCCGATGGTCGCAACTTCGCGTTCCTCAATGACATCACCAACGCTCGCACGGCCACGATCATCATCGACTTCGGTGTCGATCGCCCGATCGAAACCTATCGCGTCGCCACAGAAGTCGGCCGCAATGCCGATGGCACAACAACAGGGATCACGGTCAATGAGATTCTGACCAAGATTCTCACCATCCCGTTTGAGACGCAGCCTCGAACAGGATCGACAGATCCGGCCAAACCCAACGGCGTGCAGGTGTTGACGAAGGTGCGCGATGTCGAGACAGATCCAGTCGCCGACCCGGACGGATTCTGGACCGTGTTTGGCACTTCACCCGACACAGGTAACGGCGCCGTGAATTTCCAGGACATCACATTAAGAGCCGCACAGTCCATCTCCCTTGTGTACACCGAGGATCGGGACGACGACGGCGTCTTCAAACGCGAAGAGTTCATGTACCTCACATCGGACATTGATGACGACACCGACAACGACACGCTCGACGACTTCCTTGAGATTCGCGTCGGTTGGGATGTTCTCGTAGCAGGACAGAATCTGAAGCACGTGTTCCCCGATCCGACGCGCGTCAATGTCGACCAGGACTTCCTCGATGACGCCCAGGAAATGGCCGCGGGAACGCATCCGAAGGATCCCGATACCGACAGCGACGGCCTGCTCGACGGCAACGACAATTGCCCGCTCGATCCAGTGAATGTCGCGCCGGTCATCAGCCTGGCAACGTCCACGGACATATCAGGAAGCGAAATCACGTTGATGGGCCAAGTGTTCGAGCGACTCGCCGACCCGCGATGCGATGTCGACGCCATCGACACGATCGTGATCGATTGGGGCGACAACCTGATGGATACGATCGACGGCATGGGCTCATCGGACATCGCCGTGAACGTCCAGCATATCTATGCAACCCAAAACGTCAGCATGATCACCGTCACGGCAACCGACGTTCGCGGCGAACAATCCACGGGAACCTTCCCCGTGACCATCACCTTCCCAACGCTTGGCCTGCTGGCGTACTACCCAATGAACGACAATGCGAATGTCGACAACGTCATCAACGACGCCAGCCCGGGTAATCGCGATGGTTCGAGAACCTCGCCGTTCACTGACGACACGAACAATCGATTCAACGGGGCTTTGGGTGCGCTCTGCCTCTCCCAGGATCAGGTTCAGAACAATGGCGATGCCGCGTCGGGCGTCGATCTTCCGGCGATCCCGGTCCCGGGTACGGATAGCGGATTCACGATCTCAACATGGTTGATCGCCGACGGCAGCCCGTCTGGAATCATTGTCGGTCAACCCGGATTCACAGGGCTCTTCGTTAACCAAGGCGTCTACGGATTCACGATCCGCGATCCGAACGGCAGCTATCACACGATTACGGATCCGACAAGCCCGCCAACCCAAGTGGCGGACAACATAACATGTATCGATCCGCCTATCGTCACTAACTGGACCTTCTACGCGGCCACAGTCCGACGTGAAGGCGCGGATACACGAATTCGGCTCTATCGAGGCGACGGCGCGAACTGGCGTGTGCCAAACATGAGCGCTGTCAGCCAGGTCGCAGAGATGATTATACCCGGCGTCGTGATCACGAATCCGAATGCCGCCGCCGACTGGCAGATCGTTGGAAACCACAACAGCTTCGGCCCCGTCCAGGAAGTGGATGGCTCAAGCGGCGATCCGTTCGAAGGCCGCCTCGACGACGTCCGCGTCTTTGATCGCGCCCTCGTGGAGGTGGAATTGAACGCGCTATTTAACGAGGCCGACAACTCCAACCTGCCGGGCAACTAGTCGATGGAGGCATGGTCAAGGTTAGGCATGTAAATGTCGGAGGACCCGCGTTCTGGGAGCATGCCTTGGCGACGGCGGGCGGGTAACAACCTGCAGTTCCGAGTGATGAAAACTGATGCGTGAATCGTAGATAACAAACGCGATCCGGCCCCGGCTTGTCTGGGGCTTGGATCTCTCTTACAGAAACGCGATAAGCGTCTAAAACGGATTTCGCAATTACGGCGAAACTGGGCGAGAACAGGTAGGGCAATGGCCGCCGAGCCGGAATCGTCATTCGACGGGGCAAATCATTCACGAGTTTCGTGAGGCGGACGTGGACCTGGCAAAAAAGCCGGGCCATCGCCGAGGTCTGCAAACAAAATGACGCAACAGATCCAACCCATTATCGATCGCACACAGAATATGGTGCGTTGAAGATGGACCGGACGCGGCGTTTGAAAGATGTTGAACGCGAGAACGGCCGCCCGAAGCGTGTCGTTGCCGATCTGATCTTGGAACACGCGATACTCAAGGAGGCCGCCAACCCAGATTTCTGAGCCCGACCCGCCGCAGGATGGCGATCGATGACGTACGAGAATTGAATCCGGATCTGCCGCCCCGACCTCTTCGCGGAGTTTCTCGTCGAAGGAATGTTCGCGGTAGCGATCGCATTCGCCCACCTGCAACATCCATGTGAAAACTTCCGGGTGCGTTTCGAGATCGATCAGGCGACGGTTGCGGCGGATCGTCGAGTGATCGGGTGTGCCTTCGTTCAGCGCGAAGCCGGCGATGTGTCGCAACGCCAGCGAGTCCGCGAGTCGCCAAGCGATGCCGCGCTCGCTGTCGATGCCCTCGAAACGACCGATCATGGGCAGGCGGAAGTTGATCGCCGGCGCCCGTGAAGGTCCGCCGACTTTAGCCGCGTAGAATCTGCGGCAGAGGTCATCGACGAAGTAGTCAAAGTCGATGTCGTTGAGGATCTGGTTGACGCGCTCATTAAGCGGATGGGCCCCGGCGCGAGGCAAGACCGCTGTCGCCACTCACAAGTCGTCCAGCCGGACCTGCTTCCGATTACCCATCCCCATACGCTGGCCTCCGTGCACAGAATCTGACAATCCAATCGAAGAACACTTTATCCTTGTTCGCTGATGGGTTTCACCACAGGCTGTTAGGGCATCGTACGACACACTTCGGTCTGTCCGCGAATTGAACGCCAATCTCGAAAGGCTTCGGGTCGAGGAATCCCTCTGGGTCGCGCGGTTTCGCAACGACCTTTGAATTTGCTGG
>JAJDEC010000457.1 GCA_029259995.1 Phycisphaerae bacterium | reverse complement strand
AAATCAATCGGTGCCGATTTCATTCGGCGCGGCATGCGCGACGTCAACGACTATACCTACGAAGAGGCCATGCGACACATCAACAGCGACCTCTATCCGAGCACAACGACCGTGTTTCTTATTCCGCCGCGCGATTTGATCGAAGTCAGTTCCAGTACCGTCAAGGGAATGATCGGTCCGACGGGCTGGGAGTCGGTCGTTGAACGGTATCTTCCCTCCGCGGTCTTCGTCGACATCAAGGGAATGCATGCGCGATCGGTGGAATAGCCTTTGTGCGGCCCTGCGACTGCCGGTGCCGGATCGTGATGCGATCTACGCATGCATCACTGCGCTCTATGCCCATCCGCCGCGGTCCTATCACAACCTGAATCACATCGAGTCGATGCTCGCCGATTTCGAGGCGGTGCGTGTGTCCGTCGAATCCGCCGTACTCGTCGAGCTGGCCATCTGGTTCCACGATTGCGTCTATGTTCCGACAGCGGGAGACAACGAGGCGCGAAGCGCCGACGTCGCCGACCTGCTGCTGCGTTCGACGGTCAATGAAGCTGATCGCGACGTGTTGCGTTCCCTGATCCTCGCGACGTGTCATAACGGCAGTGCCTCGACGCCGGATGAGAAGTGCCTTGCGGATCTGGACCTGGCGATCCTGGGCGCCGAAGCCGGCGCCTACGACGCCTACGCCCGGGCGATTGGACAGGAGTACGCGGAGATTGACGCCCTGCGCTATGCCGAGGGGCGGGCCGAAGTGATCCGGGGATTTCTGGGGCGAACCGCGATCTACGCGACGCCGCAATTTGTGAACAAATTCGAAATCTCGGCGCGGGCCAACCTGCGCAGAGAACTTGCCACCCTTTCGTTATAGTACGCCCAATGTTCTCCAAAATTCTCATAGCCAATCGCGGCGAGATCGCCGTGCGAATCATGCGGACCTGTCAGGAGATGGGCATCCGTTGCGTTGCCGTGTATTCCGATCCTGATCGGCGCGGCATGCATGTCGGTGCGGCGGACGAGGCGTACGCGCTGGACGGCGTGACTTCCGGCGAGACGTATCTGCGGCAGGACAAGATCATCGAGATCGCCAAGCGATGCGGCGCCGATGCGATTCATCCCGGCTTCGGCTTCCTGTCGGAGAATGCGAGCTTTGCGGAGGCGTGCGCTAAGGCGGGGATCACGTTCATCGGACCCAAGCCCGATGCGATTCGCTCGATGGGCGACAAGATCATCGCCAAGGAAACGCTCTCGAAGGCCGGCGTACCGACGGTGCCCGGGTTTACGCTGGAAGGCGACACGGCGTCGGGTGATGCGGTTATCAAACAGTTGAAGAAGCGATGCGGCGAAATCGGCTATCCCGTTCTGATCAAGGCGGCGGCGGGCGGCGGCGGAAAGGGCATGCGCGTCGTCAACAGCGAAGGCGAAATGTCCGAAGCGTTGGAGGCGGCGCAGCGGGAGGCCAATTCGGCGTTCGGCGATTCGCGCGTGTTCGTCGAGAAATACCTGTCAAAGTCGCGGCACGTCGAGATCCAGGTCTTCGGCGACACGCATGGCAACGTCGTGCATCTCTTCGAGCGCGAATGTTCCATTCAGCGCCGTCATCAGAAGATTGTCGAGGAGTCGCCGTCGATCGCGCTGACGCCGGAATTGCGTGAACGCATGGGCGCGGCGGCCGTGGCGGCGGCGAAGGCGATTGGATACGTCAACGCGGGGACCGTGGAGTTTATGGTCGATGATGTCGGCGAGTTCTACTTCCTGGAAGTGAACACGCGGCTGCAAGTCGAGCATCCCGTGACGGAGCTCGTCACGCGGCGCGATCTCGTGAAGGCGCAGATTCTCGTCGCGGCCGGCGAGCCGTTGCCTTTCACGCAGGACGATCTGCGGCAGGAAGGCTGCGCGATGGAAGTCCGCATCTACGCCGAGGACGCATCCCGCGGATTTCTTCCCTCGACGGGAACCATCGGCGTCTACGTGGAGCCCGTCGGTCCGAACATCCGCGTCGATAGCGGCATCGCTGCGGGCAGCGACGTGTCGGTCCATTACGATCCGATGCTTGCGAAGCTGATCGTCTGGGGGCGCGATCGCGGCGAGGCGATCGCGCGGATGGATCGGGCACTGCGGGAGTACGTGATTCTTGGGATCACGACGAATATTGATTTTCTGCGGGCCGTCGTCACGCATCCGAAGCACGTGGCAGGTGAAATACACACGCGATTTCTCGATGAGAATCCGATTGCGATGGGGAATGATGACGTACCGCCGGACGAGGCGTGGATCGCCGGCGTTTTGGCGGCGCAGTCGGGCGGTACGCGGCAGACAAGCCGCGTCGGCGACGAGTCCGTCGAAGTGGGCCCCTGGCAGACGGCGGGGGCGTGGAAGGCATATTGATGTCGTACCGCGTGGGTGCCGGGTGCCATGCTTGCCCTTCAAGGCAAGCATGCCGGAGTCGAGAAAACGCGGATCGGGGCGAGGTTGGCTATCTTGCGAATGACACCGCGCGACATGCTCCCCTTGAAGGGGGAGCATGGCACCCGGCGCGGCATGGCACCCTGAGTGAATGGACACTGGTTCGGAAAGAGTGAGTTCCGTGAAAGTTGAGCTGAGACATTCAAGTTCCGAATCGGCGCAGACGATCGCGCTGGAGCGCATGGCGGATGACGCGTGCGCGTTCGAGGCGATTATCGACGATCGACTGATTCCCGTGGACATCGAATCAAACGACTCGGGCGGCGGCCGGATGCGAATCGGCGGTCGCGTTCATCGATACCATGTGCTTCGGCGAGACAACACGCTGCACGTCTGGGTGGACGGACGGACTTATCAGTTCGAGCGCATCCAGGCGACGGCGCGTCGGGCCGGCGCTGCGGGATCGGCGAAGTCCGCCAATCAACTGGCGGCACCAATGCCGGGGACGATACTCAAAATCAACGGCAATGCCGGCGACGCGTTCGACGCGCACGCGCCGATCATCGTGATGGAATCGATGAAGATGGAGATGTCGCTGTCGGCGCCGACGAACGTCGTGTTGACGAGCGTCGACTGCCAGGTCGGTCAGCTCGTGGAAATGGGGCTCGTCCTTGCCCGGCTGGAGCCCGTCGCCGATGCCGAATGATCTGCCGAGCCGTGTGCATGTCGTCGAAGTCGGACCGCGCGATGGTTTGCAGAATGAGGCGGCGCTGATCCCGACGGGCGACAAGATTGCGTTTATTCGGAAGCTGTGCGCGGCGGGCCTGCCGACGGTCGAGGCGACGTCGTTCGTTCATCCCAAGGCGATTCCACAACTGGCGGATTCGGGCGACGTGATGTCGCAACTGGGCGATGTTGGCGATGTCGAAATCATGGCACTCGTTCCGAACGCGAAAGGGCTGGAGCGGGCGATCGCGGCGGGGCTGAAGCGCATCGCCGTGTTCACGGCGGCGAGCGACGCGTTCACGCAGAAGAATATCAACATGACAGTCGCGGAATCGCTCGATGTGTTCGGCGGCGTTGTCGATGGGGCGATTGCCGCGGGCATGCGCGTGCGCGGTTATGTGTCGACGGCATTCGTGTGTCCCTACGCGGGTGAGATCGACAAGTCGCGCGTGCGGGACGTCTGCGAGAAGCTGCTGGCGATGGGCTGCGACGAAGTCGCCGTGAGTGACACGATCGGCGCCGCGGCGCCGACGGATGTGCTTTCGACGGTCGGCTGCGTGCTGGAGTCGA
>JAJDEC010000456.1 GCA_029259995.1 Phycisphaerae bacterium | reverse complement strand
CCTCCTGTTCCAACCAAACTGTTTCAAGGCACGCGCGCCATCGCTGTCCGTTCCTTGTTCCATCGACAAACATCCACCAGACACCGCACGATTTGTGGGTAAGGAAAAGGCCTGAAGGCTCTGGCAACCAACGTGCGCCCTCCGGGCGAAGTGCCAGTCTATTGGTTCACGGCGTTGCCTTAAGGGGTCGGCATGGCGCCCGGGCGTCTCAGCATGGCAGGCGAGCGTTTCGGCGTGGCCCCCGGGCGGCGAGTCGGGTCGATGACCCGATTTACGATTGGGTACGCGGTGGAAAGTCGGGTTGA
Organism: Phycisphaerae bacterium; assembly: GCA_029259995.1. Taxonomy (GTDB): domain Bacteria; phylum Planctomycetota; class Phycisphaerae; order UBA1845; family UTPLA1; genus ECT2AJA-110-A. The sequence goes on along the minus strand of JAJDEC010000456.1, from coordinate 4,580 downwards.
TGACCCGACCTACGTTTGTTTACGCAACTCCAGCATCTGCCGCATCGTCACGAAGTCGAAGGATTCCAGCAGTCGATGCAGGCGGCGTTCGATGCGATCGCGGAAGAGTCCCTGTGTCAGATGGCGCCAGGGACCGAAGCGGACGCCGTCGCGGCGATGGGCTCGGAGACCTTCTACATCCAACTCATAGGGATGCATGTAGAGAATCGCCGAATGGCCGCGGCGATTGAATGATCGAATGCAGGTTCGTGCCACGGGTCCGGGCATCAGTCGGAAGTAGCCGCCGCCCGCGATCGGCAGGTTGCGCCCCATCATTCGGAACGTCGCGGGCGGGCACTCGATCAGATTGCTGTTCGGCCAGGTGTGAATGCCGCGAGGTGCGTCTGAGATGCCGTAGCGCGGATGGCGTATCGGAAAGACGCTTGAGTCGTATTCGAATCCGAGTCGCTCGAGGATATCCACGGCCCATCGCGTTTCATTGACGATGCTGAAGGCGGGCGCTCGATAGCCGACGGGGCTTTCGCCCGTGATGCGTGCCAGGATCTCGATGCTGGATGCCACGTCGTTCTCGAAGGCTTCCGGCGTCATCCGAGTGACGAGTTCGTGCGCGTGGCCGTGTGAGGCAATCTCGTGGCCGTCGTCGCGGACCATTCGAATCAGATCGGGAAAGCGTTCGGCGGCGCGCGTGAGGACGAAGAACGTGGCCCGGACATCGTGCCATCGGAGGATTCGCAGGATTTCCTTCGTATTCGTGACAACGCGGCCCGAAATCTCATGATGTGTTCCAAGGACGGCAACGGGCCAGTCCTCCAAATCGATCGTCAGCACGTTGGCGATTCGTCGACGCCCCTGCTTTTTCCTGGCCCCGTGTCGATCACCATCGATCGCCGGCGCCGGCGGCCGCAATGTCGGCTCTGCGGGGACGACCCGCGGTGTCGGATTCCGGGAAATATCGATGCGTGACGCCTCGGCGATGGGGCCGTGGCTCGAGCGAACGGAGTCGGCCTGGGATTCGCGGAATGTTCGGATTGGTTCAATCACCTCTCGACTGTCATCGGCCGACTTGATACATGAGATAAGCGGCCGACTTTGCCTCGTCGAATCGAGGCCCCGCGGATTACCAATAGGAACCGGGCGGAACGGCCTTGATGGTTCGCTGATCCGTATAATTTGCCGCCGAGGGCGCTGCAATGCCCGTCATATGGGAGACTTCGTTCAGGCAGACGAGGCTGCTGACGTGGGCGTGAAATCGCACGGCGGAAACGGCGGCGTTGTCGATAATGAACCGAAAGGACGGGCCCGTCGCATCTGTGAGCCAGGCGTCGATGATTCGGGCGATGGGGCTGCCGTGACTGAAGGCGACGACGGCTTCATGGCCCATCCAATGCGACTTCAGAAATGTTGCGAATCGACGTGTCCGCTCCAGCAGCGCCGCAAACGGCTCGTCGGTCGGGGCCCAGTCGCAGGCGTCGCCGACATCCGGGCATTCGGACACGAGCGGGTGCGATCTCGAAATCTCGTCGATCGTCGCCAATTCGTTCGGCGCAACGTCTCCGGGCGGCAGGTGATGGAATTCGCACAGCTCGGGGCGAATCCGAATCGGCAGGGAAAGGCGTTCGGCCAACGGGATCGCGGTCTCGATGCAGCGAACGTAGGGGCTTGAGTAGATGGCCGTGAGACCGGCATTCGCCAATCGATTCGCCAGTGCGTCGGCCTGACGGCGGCCGAGATCGGACAATCCCGCGTTGAGGCTGTCTGTCTGCTTCAGATTGGACAGCGATTCGGCATGTCGAACGAAATACGCCAGCATTCGGACTCCCGAAGGTGAAATTCACAGGTCCTCGTTGAGCAGCGTGGATGCTAACCAGAAACGGCATCGATGGAAGCCTCTGCGTCGTTGCGTTCGGCGGAACGCAGGGATCCGAATCGACGCGTGTGCAAATTGTGGCCTGATTCAAGGGCGGAGGCGTTCCAATTGCAATTGACATCGGTCCGTTTGCGAAATAGCCTAATAATAGCAGGCATACTGCATCGAAACGGAGTTTCGCGCGGCTGACACGCGGCCGCGATTGACACGGAGGTGTCCGGTGAATCGACGCACCCTTTTCTTGATTTCGGTTTTTTCTCTGGCTGCGTTGGCGACGCGATCTGTTGCGCAGGATTTTCCTTCCCCGTGGGAGGGTGAGATCTCCGGCAATGACGTCAACGTACGAAGCGGCGAAGGCACTCGGTACTACGCGACCGGCAAGCTGGATGCAGGCGATCGAGTCCTGGTGCTAGGCGAGTCGAACGGATGGTACAAGATTCTGCCGCCCGACGGCAGCTTCAGCTACATTGACAAGGCCGCCGTCGAACGCCACACGAATGACATTGGCAGTGTGTCGCGCGAAAAGGCATACGTTCGCGCCGGCAGCCATGTCTCACGCCGCAAGTCTCGAACGCAGGTCATCCTGGGGAAAGGTGATCCGGTCGTCATTCTCGGCGAAGCGGATGGGTTCTATAAGATCGAACCCCCGAAGCGGGCATCGTTGTTTGTCGCGAAGCAATTCGTCAATCCCGTGGCAGATGGAAAAGACGCAGGCCTCGTCAAGCGATACAGCGCCGCGGATTGGAAGAAAGCGGGCGACAGCGCCTCGGACTCCGAAGCCGCGCAAACGCCGGACCTTCCAGATACGCCCGAGTCAGACGCCGGCGCCGTGGCGACGATCAATCCCGCACAACCCACAAATCCGACGCAGTTCGAACCCCGGATCGCTGCGCCAACGACCGACGCGCGCCCAATCGAAACGCCCGTGCGAAACGACGTCCGGCAATCCCCGACGATCCAGGCAAATCGGCCGATTGAAACCAACACAGGGGCGACGGATTCAACGTTGGTCCTGACGGCGAACAATGGGACGAATGCGACGACGACGGATGCGCCGACATATGACTCGAGTCATCGAGACGACGTCGATTCGAATTCGACGCTGGTGGTCAATGAATTTACGCAACCTCGGCCAGCGAACGACAGGTACCGGATTGAATACTCGGATTCGCAGCAATCCGATTTGACGCCGGCGGATCGCCGACCTCCGGCGGATATTCCGGATTGGGCCCGCGACAACGATTCGAATCGCAACACGGCATCGCGCGTCGCTGTGCAATCCACGACTTCAGAGCGGCGCGACACAACCGATGATCGACCCGATGAAACGCGTGGCGACGATTTGAATCGACAAGCCGCCTATCGATCGGAGAACGCAAGTCGGTCTACGATTGGCACGATGGTCGAGATCACGCCGGGCGCAGGACACGCGCCGGTTGCCTCGAACTGGCGTGCGCCTGAGACGGTTCGGGCCAATCCGCCGGCAACGATCGGCACAACGCAATCCAATGGCACGAATATCGTGGCCTACGCGCGGCCTGACACGTTGACACTGAATGCCTCGAGCACGACTTCGAATACGCCGGTCGCCGCGAACACGCCGACCACCATCGTGGATTCGAGCAATTCGTTTCCGGCGGAAGATTCGTCACGTTATCGCGAAACATACGCATCATCATCCACAACCGAATATTCGATCAACGACACGACGGCGTATGTGCAGCCGACGACGCAAACCGATTTTCAGTACCCGGCGCCCAGTTCGCCGCCGCCGCAGATTCCGATCGATCCGAACAGCGGCCCCTATGCCGCGAAACTCGTGCAGATCGAAACGGATCTGCATGCGATCATGGATCTGCCTGTCGAGCGTCGCCCCTATCCCCAGCTGATTGAGCGTTACAACGAAATCGCGGTTCAATCGAGCGAACGCGTGCCTTCGGAATACGCGACAATCCGCATTGAACAGGTCAAGGGACTGGAGCGCGTCCGGCGATTGGCTGTTCGCTATGCGTCGGATCGCCAGGGACTGCAGCACTTCAGCCGACGAATGGACGAAGAGCGAAGCGAGATTCGAAATGCCCAAACCCGCGTCACAGGTGGAGGCGTCGGCGGCGCGTTCGAATACGAGGGCACGTTGATGCGGAGCTACGCGTTTGCCCCGGAGAAGCGCCGATACAGACTGGTCGACCCGGGCACGCAGAGCACAATCATCTACGTCGATATCCCCGTGGATGTCGCCGCCAATCCGGATACGCTGACAGGCAAGAGCGTCGGGATTCGAATCCGCAGCCGTCAATACAGCGATGCGGCTCAGATTCCCATCGTCGAGGCGGCCGATGTCGTCGATTTGTCGACGCCCAATACGAAATATCGCTCCATACCGGCCCCACAGGTTCGAAATTCCGGCGATTTTTCGAATCCCGCAAATACTCACGTCCATAATCCGAATCCCCTGATGAACGAGCCCATCGCGCGTGAGCGATCGGGATCGGGAACGATGGATGAAGTGGAGCGGACTGAGTCGTAGCGTCGAATCGACAGACCGGGCTCGATCCGAATACAATTCAGGCCAGAGAGGATCGAGTGGCGGTGTATTACTTCGTAATTGCACAAGATGGAAGTCGATACGGTCCGGCGGACGTGGATACGCTGGTTGTGTGGGCGCGCGAGGGCCGATTGGCCGCAACAACGGCCCTGGTCGAGCGTGGCACGG
>JAJDEC010000455.1 GCA_029259995.1 Phycisphaerae bacterium | reverse complement strand
CGTCGATCGATCCCGCATTGAGACAAATCTGGGACTCGGCCGCCTGAATTGACGCGTCGATCCGATGTCTTCCCCCCCAACAAAATAGGTTCATCGCGGAATTCCGGGAAGTGAATTCATGCATGCGATGCGTCATGTGTGCTGCAGACTTCGTGACAGCGCCAAGTCTATGACGCACTTTCAGTGCTTGGCCCATGGTTTGATCCGCAACCCAGGGCTGCGATTGCCCGCTTCGCGGGCTGCACTTGCCCTGGGCTTCCTTATGGCACGCCTTCAGCGTGCGGCGTGAGTCCGATCAAGTCGCGTTCCCCTACGCTCAAGTCGCGTTCCCCTACGCTCAAGTCACGTTCCCCAACGCTCAAGTCACGTTCCCCTACGCTCAAGTCGCAGTCCCCTACGTTCACGTCGCGTTCCCCGGAATTCCGTGATGAACCAAAAGAAACCCCGGCCTCGTGAGAGACCGGGGTTCCTTCGTTTAGGGAAAGGAGTGGGATTGGCCGACGGCTGCCGATTCCGCGGAGGAGTCCGGCAGAGGGTGGAGTCGACCGTCGTGGTTCAGCGTCGGCGTCGAAGGAGCGCGATCGCTCCGACGGCCAACAGGGACAAGGATGCGGGCTCCGGGATCACGTAGAGTTCCCAGCCGAGGCCGGTATTCTCCGGCAAGCCGGAGTTAATCAGGTCGTGGGGTGGGATGGCGTCGCCGTAGATGAACTGGTCCGACGAGCCAATCGAGATCGGTGAAAACTCGACGCCATGGAGGTTTCCGCCGAAGACGTGCGTGTATTTCATTCCGGCCCAGATCGTGGCGCCATTTGGAATGACGATGCTGGGAACCGGGATGAACACATCTTCGCGTTCGAAGATGACGGCGCCGAAAGCGCCGGCGGAGGCTGCCAGTCCTCGGAACGATTCTGTCAGTAGAAGCGTGTCATCGTTGGTGTCGAGCGTGCCTGGTGAACCCGCGCCGTCGTCGAGATAGAGAGCGATTTCTCCGTCACCTTCGGCAAATCCCTGAAAGGCTTCGGTGCCATAGGCAAATGAGTAGCCGGCCAGGAGTCCGCCGCCTGACACATGCAGGTCGTCATAGGCCCACTGATCGTTGAGGACGATCGTGGAAAATCCGAGACCATCGGAGGGTCCCCCGATGTTGTCATAGATCGGCGTGGGGATACCCGCCAGGGCCGTCGTTCCGCTCGCCAACAATGCGAGGGCCATCGTTAACCATGTGTTCTTCTTCATGCTCGTTTCTCCTCTCTTGGCAATTTGCCGTCAGTCTGTGTTCAACATGCAATCGTGGATTGCACTTCGTGATTGCGATTCAGTTTCCGTTATCCGACGAATTCGAAGCCCATCAACAGCGCTCCCGGATTGGTGCGCGACCATTCGAACTGTCGCGGCTTGGGGATGCATCCGTTGTTTTCGTCGGCGATCGATGTATTGAGAATGCCCGTCCCCAAGTCGTATTCGTAGAAGTAGGTGCCGCCGAAATTGCAGCTCGTGCCGAACAGGTAGTAGAACTTGTTGGGGTTCTCCCAGTCCGACTTCATCACGGGTTGGTTCTGCATGAAGACGCCTTCGCCGGGTTCGCCGCCGCCCGTGCCCCGGCTGAGAACCGGCGCGAACGTGAGGCCGCCGTCGGTCGATGCGTAGATATGCTTGCCGTTTGAAGGCGGGGCGGGCGGATCGCCGGGGAGTCCCGTTTCGCCGAGATCGATGCCCATGCCGAAGACGATGTTGCCGTCCACGGGCGAGATCGTCGCGCTGAAGAAGTTGTTGCCGCGCGTCGGAATCGAGCGAAGGCCGCCGGACTGCGTCCACGTGTCGCCGCCGTCGAATGTGACGTAGGCGCCTTCGGAAACGCGGCCATAGATCACGTGGTCGAGATCATTCGGATCAAACTCCGTCACGTAGGCGAGCACGGTCGACGTCGACGCCGGTACGCCGATGCGACGCCACGTCATGCCGCCATCCAGGGATTCCTGGAGTTCTCCGCTGTTGTGCGCTGTGCGGATGTGGTGCGGGTTGTGGGCATCGATGCCGAAACCGTTCATCTGAGAGACAGGGGCGGGGCGGAATTCGACGTCGAAGCTGGTGCTGCCGGGCGGGTCATTGTGGATCTGGTAGATGCCTGCGTCGAGGGCCGTGCTCGTGCCGTTGTCGACCCAGGCATAGGCGTAGCCGAGCGGACCGGGCTCGATGCGATAGAGTCCGCCTGACTGATCCGTGAAACCGATGGAGGCCCATGTGCAGCCATCGTCGATCGACGCCCAGAGTTGCCCCTGCGCGCTCGCTACGACGACGTTCGGAACGTCCAATGCCGTCACGCCCCACGTGAAGAACGTGCCAGGATTGGCCGGACCGGTATAGGGAACAAAAACGTTGAGCGGGTCATAGGTGATCGAGACGTAGGGCGATTCGATCGCGCCGCAGGGCGGCAACTGATTCGACGGCGGCGACAGGAGGGCGATCATCTCCGGGATGTCGAGGCCGTCGAGTTCGCCGTTGCAGTTGAGATCGGATCGGGCGGTTTGTGCAGCGTCGGCGTTGTTGCCGACAAGTGCGCTGGCGAACAAGCCTGCGTCGACAAAATCGACGGTTCCGTCGTCGTTGATGTCGCCTGCTTCGGGCAGCAGGCCGACGACGCCGCTGTTGTTCTCCGGCGTCGGAATAGCGATATCGAATTCGGGTTGCGGGAAGAGGCGAACGACGGAGTTCCCGTTTGTCGGCAGCAGTTCCTCGTAGCCGCCCGTGATTGTCGTCGTGCCTGTCGGGGGGACCGGCCCGAGGTAGTCCCCATACAGGATGACATCAATGTCCTGCACGGCGTCGCAGCAACCGAACCAGATGGCGCCGCCGTTGACGTCGAGATCGCCCGGATTGAGTGGTGCGATGACTGAATCCGACGCGACGCCTGCGGCGGCGGCGAGATCCGGCGTGGCGATCAGCACGCGCGTGTCGTTGTCATCGGGGATGTCGGCCGTGAACGTCAGGGTTCTCGTCAGCGTGCCATTCTGATCGAAGATTTGAATTTGCCGACCCATCAGGCGGCCGTTGCCGCGGGGGACGATCAGCTCGATGAACTGCTGTGTTCCACAGGCGTTGGAGTAGAACTCGGAGAGGCGAACAAACTCGACGGCGTTGGCGGCTGTTGTCGTCATGGCGAGCAACAACGACGCAACGAGCGTCGCACGTCGGAAGCGATTGAACATTCTTTGAACTCCGTCCATTTCTTGATCTTGATTGCGAGTGACTTCGTTTGAGGATTCTTGCTGGCTTGGGGCGATCGTTGTGAATCGATGCGCCGTTCTCGAGTGTGTGCGACGATTACGTCGCACCCTCACGGCGAACGACTCGGATTCAGCATGTTTGTATTCTCCACATGAGGGCTTGCCTTTTCGGGTCGGAAGATTCGCTCGCCTTGACATTCGTTAGCCTGATCACTATCCTCAGGGCTATCCTGAGGACAATACCCCGGGCGGCTGCTTGCTGTCAAGACCTTGTGCGACAAAAATGCCAGATCGATTCCGAATCCGACTGAACCAACGGCCCCGCGAGCTTGTCATGGCTGGAGTTACAGAAAATCCGCTGCGCGCGAATCGCGTGATGCCGCTCTCCAGCGAGCAGGCCGCCCGGGCCGGCCAATTGGCCCGTCGGCTACATTCGGTCCTTGGATCACTGGTTGGTTCGTTGCCTGATCATGCGCGGGGTGCGTCGGGGATGTCGCGGCATTTGTCGGTCGTTCGCAATACCTGTCAGCGTGTCGTGACGGCGCTGTCGGAGTCACCGTCGGCGGATGTGTTGACGAAGTTGCCGGGGATTCGCGGCCTTGAGCAGTTCGTTGAGGGATTCGGGCAGATCGGTGTCGATGAGGCCACGCTCGCCGCCACGACAGCGGCCATCCAGCAGTTCGACAACTTTCTCAAGGAAGTCGGCGGCAGCCAGTCAAAGCTCGCCGAGCGAATCGACGCCATGCCGCGGATCGAAACCGACGGCGGCGGGCTTGCCCCCATGCGGGAGGCGGCGTTGGCGCGTGAGCATCTCTGCAGCGCCGCGGCCAAAGTCATGGGTCGGCAG
>JAJDEC010000454.1 GCA_029259995.1 Phycisphaerae bacterium | reverse complement strand
ACCGTAGGAGCCTTCGGCCATCATGCGCTGATTGACGATGGCGGCGGCGTCGATGAGCCATGCGATGACGCAGACGTCGGCCCATGTTTCGGCCGGGTAGTGAAACACGTTGGAGTATTTCGCTTTCCCGGCGATCAGTTCCTCGATCATCTCGTCGCGATCCTTGCCGAGTGTCTCGGCGGCGCGATAGAGGAGCTGGCCGTGGCCGACTTCGTCCTGCACCTTGGCGACCAGCGCCATCTTGCGTTTCATCGAAGGCGCATACGGAATCCATGTACCTTCGGGCAGTGCGCCGCAGATCTCGCTGTTGGCGTGAACGTGAATCAGGCGGATGAGCTGCTGGCGATAGGCGTCGGGCATCCAGTCGCCGGGCTCGACCTTGTCGCCGCGCGATACGCGGGCTTCGAACCGGGCGAGATTCTCTTCGTACCCCGGATCGCCGGGCTTATCGTTCAATCGTTCGTGGATCGGTTGAACCATTCGTATCCTCCTGAGGCGCTGTCTCAGTGTGTGCATGCCGACGTGACGTCGGCGTCAATCGTCTCGTGTCATCGTCGACAACGTGTCGTTGTCAGACGGTTCGGCGGCGCAGGCCGTCGAATGTGTAATCCGCAATGAGTGTTCCGACTTCCTCGGCCGTCAAGGGTCCGTCGGGTCGGAACCACGTAAACAGGTAGTTGAGACTCGACAGGATGAAACGCGCTGCGCTCGCGGCGTCGGATGCGGCGAGATAGCGCTCGCGAATTCCCTGGTCGACCATCGCTCGCCAGATAGATTCGTATTCGTCGCGAAGTTTCGTGACTTCGGCGCGGCGCTCGGGCGACAGATGCCGCCATTCGACGGTATAGACAGCCGCCGCATTGAGATCGCCCGTGATGACTTCCGCGTGTGCGATCACTGCCATGCGGAGTTTTTGCGTGATCCCGACATCCGCCTCTGCGACGGGCCGGATGGCGGCGAAGAACCGATCCGCGGCGTTCTGAACGATATGCCAGAGCAAGTCGTCCTTTGACTCGAAATGCGAGTAGATACTCCCGCCCTGTATGCCGACGCGCTCGGCGATGTCGCGAATACTGGCGGCATGAAAGCCCTTGTCGCAAAACATCTGGCTGGCCGTGCGAAAGAGCTGGTCACGTGTCGAGGATGTTGCGGTTGCCATACGGATTCTCCAAACGAGCGCTCGTTAGGAGCATAGCAGCATGCCAGTCGTCTGGTCAATGAGAAACTGGCGTCAGACCGCATTGACGTCAAAACCGTGTTTGCTTTCCCGTGGAGGCGGTCATTCCGAAGTAGGCGGCAGAGAATTCCGACGGACGGCGGAGCGAAATGTTGACTTGGGCGCCGCCTCAGGGTAAAAGATAACCAAATGGTTATGAATAAGCAGGAGAGCTTGGACGACGTTTTTGGGGCACTGGCCGATCCGACACGGCGAGGCATGCTCGAGATGCTGTCGGCTGGAAAGACGAACGTTCGATCACTGGCCGAGCCTTTCAACATGTCGCAGCCGGCCATTTCGAAGCATCTTCGCGTGCTGGAATCGGCCGGTTTGATTCGCCGCGAAAAGCGCGGACGAGAGCATCACATTTCAGTGAATTCGAAACCCGTCGAGCAGGCGCGGGACTGGATCAGCCATTACACGAAGTTCTGGAAGCAGCAATTCGATGCTGTGGATGAGTACCTGAAGAAAAAGGAGGCGCAACAAGATGACGGACAAAACACATTACGAAAATGGAACCCTGACGATGACCCGCGTCTTTGACGCGCCGCGCGCCGCCGTCTTCAACGCCTGGGTCGAGACGGGCAAAGTTCAGCAATGGTGGGGCTGCGCGCAGACGACGGCCGTCAAGTCGGACATCGAGAAAAAAGTCGGCGGCAAGTACTGTCATCAGATGACGATCGAGGGGGCGGGCGAGTTTCCAATGACATGTCGCTTCACTGCCTATGATCCGCCGCATCAACTGGAATATGAGGAAGTCTCGGACAACCCGAATCCGATGCGCGTGCGCGTCGAATTCATCGAACGCGGCAATCAGACAGAAGTTCGGCTCGTGCATTCGAATCTACCGGACGGGTTGAGCGAGATCGTCAAGGGAGGTTGGACTGCGGCGCTTGCAAAACTGCGCGACTTTCTGGTGCGTGAGCTCGCGGAGTCGAACTAGCGGCGTCGAGCACGGTCTTGCCCGGTCTGTCTGAACGCGCACGAAAACGCCCGGTACCTTGCCGGGCGTTTTGGGTTCATCACGGGATTCCCGGGGATTGCGACGTGATCCTATTCACGCCTCACGCTGATTGCATGCCATCAGTGAGCCCAGGACAATTGCAGCCCCGGGTTGCGGATCAACGATGCGCCAGGCGCGCGACGCGCATTCCGTCCCTACGGGACGGAAGTTGGTATTTGGCGCCGCGTGCCCCAGCGATAAATCGCTGGGCTAATCTCAGTGGATCCCTCCGGGATCTTTCGCTTGGGCATTTATCAATGGATCCCTCCGGGATCCCTCGCCTGGGTTCTTCTCGAGGGATCTTTCCGGAATCCATCGCGACACATGATGCAACTTCCTGAGCGTGATGCGCCATCGTTCCGCAACTCCGTGAACAGCCCCTACTTCAACTCTTGGGTTGGGTCAGTTGCACCGTCTGCGTTTCGCGCGACGCACTCGAAAAGCGAGGAGCCCCGCGAACGGAACAATCAAGGTGATCTCGGCGCCGATACCGAAGCATCCGAGCGGAAGATTCGGCGCGATCGTGTCTTCCGCAGTGACTTGCACCGTAAACGAACAGACAAGATTGTCCGGCGACGGACCCTCGCCGTCGTCGACGTCATAGAGGTTGATGACGGAGATACCGATCGGGAAGACGGAACCGCTCGAGCGACTCGCCATGAGGCGTCCAGCCCTCGATCGGGAATCCGAGACCGGCATGTCGTAGTTGACGACGGCGCCCTCGGGGGATGTCGCCTCGACGATGATGTTCGTGGGGCAGCCGTCATATCGCGCAGGCTCGTTGGTACCTGCATCCGATTCGCTCGATTCGTCGGTCGTTGCTTCGTTGGCAATGTTGCTGCAAATGCCGTCGTTGTCGATGTCTC
>JAJDEC010000453.1 GCA_029259995.1 Phycisphaerae bacterium | reverse complement strand
GTTCGAACGGCGCGTTGAGGCGACGATCGCTCGGACTGGCGATGTTGCTGTCGATGATTTCAACGTCCTGCGAGATGCCCGTCATCCTGTCGCCGGCGGTCAATCTCGCAATGAGTGGTGTGGCGACTGTTCGCGTCGGCGCAGCGGTGGTTTCGATCACACCGGAGTTTCCGGTTTATATGGCGGGGGGGCTTCCCTATCGCCTGGCTCTGCGTGTGCAGGATGACATCACGGCGCGTGCGATCGTGATAGAAACGGACGATGCACGGATCGCATTCGTGGCGCTCGATCTGATCGGAATCAATTACGACGACGTCGTGCGGATCCGTGAAGCGATCGCCCTCGAGACGCGGGTGGATTACGTGATTATCGCCGCGACGCATACGCACAATGCCCCCGATGTCGTCGGCATCTGGTCGCCCGATCCGTTTTGCGCAGAGTCTCCCTACGCACAATTCATGCGCAGCCGCGTGGTGGAGGCGGTTGTCCGCGCGGCGGGGAATGTCCGTCCGGCCTCGTTGTCTGTGGCCAAGGGCAACAGCGGTTCGCCGCGACTCAGTCGCGACACGCGCGATCCGGAGGTCATTGATGACACGCTTGTCGTCTGGCAGGCGCGTGATGCAGATAGCGGCGATCCGATTGTGACGAGCGTTCATTACGCGGTTCATCCCATCCTGATTCCGAGTTTCAACTTTGAGATTTCCGGCGACTTTCCGTTCTGGCTCCGTGATGCGCTGGAGTCCGGCGCCGCGACGAACGAAATCGCCGTCGATGGATTCGGCGGCGTGTGCGTATTTTTTAACGGGGCGTTGGGCGGACGAATCTCGCCGGCGAACGCGCCTCGGCGGCTCGAAGGCGAGACCGTGAGTCCTGCACATGCGTCGGCACAGGCGTACGGATTGACGCTCGCGCGACGCGTCCGCGAATTGATGGATCAATCCGCGATACAGATTGGAGCGATTGACGATATTCGCGCGGAGAGCCGGCCAATCGATGTGCACGTCGAGAATCCCGTCCTGAATCTGGCCATGCGGGCGTGCTTCGTGGATCGGGCGATTCGAATCGATCGAGTCACGAGTGAAGTGGGCATCGTCCGGATTGGTCCGTTGGAGTTCTTTGCGGTTCCGGGCATGTTGATGCCGGAGCTTGTGACGGGCGAGTTGTTGATTCCCGAGCACGTGGATTTTCCGGATGCGATACAGGAGCCATCCGTTTGGAGCCTGGCTTCGACGGATTATCCAATCGTCATCGGTCTGGCCAACGACATGTTGGGATATCTGATTCCGAGATCGCTCTGGGATTCCGCGCCGCCGTATGCGACAGTCTCAGGGATTGCGCCCTACGGCGAGATTGTTTCTGCCGGGCCCGAGTCGGCGTCTGTCGTGATGTCGGCGCTGGCGGAATTGCGAGAATAGCGTCGCGGCCTGCGGCGTCTGTCAATTCTCGTTGTCGCTCCGGATCACGAAGAAACTGGCGCCGTCATATTCGGCGAGCGTGTTGTTGCTGTAGGCGCTCAGGACTTTGACTTTTCGGGGGCGGCCCTGCACTTCGAAATAGCGAGACGCCAGTCGGATCAGCGAGTGTCGCATGGGTTCGTCCTGTATCTCCCAATTCGACGCATCGATTCGCATGATTCCGCGTCCCGGATCGACGGAATGGATGGCTCCGGAGGTTGTGGCCGCGTACATGGCATTCAGGACATTTCGCCGATACTCCGGCGTTCGCCGATTCGATTTCCAGCCCAGGTCGATACTCGGAGACTTCGCGAGGATGGTCCCGGCGATGACGAAGACGGCGACAACGCCGAGCCAGAAAGCGGATTGCCGAATGAGATTCTGTTGCGACACGCAAGCACTCCTTGAATTGCGTCGGTGTGCAAGGGTTATCGGCGTGATGCATGGGGGGATTGAGTTATCGATTCGGGACAGGCGCGAACGCGCTCAACCCGCCCTGGGATTGTCTGGGGGAATTCTGAACGCCGTGCGTTGAGATCGTCAGCTTGCCTTGGCGAGACGCTGGAAGGCCATTTCCAGTCGATCCTTGACGAGTTGCATGTTCTGCGGCCGATTCTCTCGCTCTTCGGCGCAGCAGTCCTTGATGAGCTTGTGCAGGGCGGGATCGAGATTCTGGGCTGCCTCGCGCCAGTTGGGATCGATTGTCGTCGAGCCGCCGACCTGAAGGCGATTCAGCGCCGTTTCGACGGTACGTCCGAGGAAGATCAAGTGCATTGTCGCGCCGAGCCCGAAGACGTCGGTCCGGCCGTCAAGTGCCAGCTTCTTGACTTGTTCCTTGGCGATGTAGTCCTGCGTGCCCTGGATGCGGGGCTTCTTGTGATACATGGCGCAGGCCTGGCCGAAATCGATGATCGACGGCCGGCCGTTTCGGCGGCACAGGATATTCAGGGGCTTCAAGTCGGCGTGGACGAAGCCTCGCTTGTGGAGCTCTTGAAGACCGTCGGCGACGTGCCAGAAGATCTTGACGAGCTTTGCCTGCGAGGCGGTCTTGGCGTAGACGTCGAGCTGGACGCCCTCGACAAACTCAAGGATGTTGTAGGCCTCGACGGCGCGAAATCCCTTCTTGACGATGCCGAATTCATAGGCGGTGCGAAGCGCCGGATGGGCATTGTCGAGACCGATCTCGTATTCCTGCTTGATCTGCTTGACCTGGGAGTCGTAGTTTTCCGCGCCGGCGGGAATGAACTTCTTGCAGTATTCCGTGTTGTCGCGCACATCGCGCATGAGCGATACCCGGGTACCCGCGCCGATCCCCACTTCGCGCACATACATTAATGAGTCGAGCATGTTACTCATGCCATTCTGCCGAGCGGATTGTCGAGTCGTTCGCAACACGTCACTGAATTAGGCGTCCTGGGCGGCCTGGTTATTACGCAAGAATCGGAATCCGACTCTTTGGCACAATATCGGAACAACCGACGGAATGTATCGGCTCGGAAACGGCGCAGACGACGGATCTATTCGCCGAGTCTTGTCCCTATGACCATCAATAGACGGAATAACGCTTGCTGCCCTGTCTGAATTGCGTGGACCTTGTCAATTGCCGCAAAGGCGCGGCGGTAGCCGATATATGCACAAGGTGAGGGCGCGGCCGGAGGCCAGGCTGGATACAAGAATTCATTTATTGCCGGAAAAACGCCGCTGCCATCGACGATACCGGGCCGCTCACACTATCGAATCAATCTTACCCCTCCGGGGGCGTTCTTTCCACATTTCGGGGACACACAATTTCCCAGGGATTGGGTAATAGTGCAGACACCAACTCGCGCTCATGTACCCACACGCCTTCGCTGACCCCGCGTCAGCGTCAATGAGGCCCGATGGCACGCCCCGTGCAGTCGATCTTTGGACCTCGCGTCGACACGGACACCATTCCGGCATTCGGATGTCCGAGGAGCGCATCAAATGGACAACATGCACCGAACACACCGTCAGCGGCCACGGCCGCTTTTGGAGCGAGTCATTCTTCGACTTCGAGGATTGCTGAGGCGGTTTGGCGATTCAGCTTCGCATGGGCAGGACGCCGGCAATTGTGCCAGCACCTACGAACCGGCGTGCTACAGTGTTGAGTGACGCGTGGCGGCGTTCAGAGTACGACGTGCTCGGGGCGCCGCTCATCATGCGGCCGGAACGTCGAATTCGTTGCCCTTGAAGGTATTCCCGAGATAGGCGTC
>JAJDEC010000452.1 GCA_029259995.1 Phycisphaerae bacterium | reverse complement strand
AGCGGCACGTGAGATGCCTCGGTCTTCGCGACGTTGCTTGCCTTTCTGAACAAGCGTTTGTGCGGAACTGAATTCTCTGCCGCTGGTGCGATATTCCTATCTCGCACCCATCCCCCGGGGAATCCCTTCCCCGACGCGGCGCGACCGACGCAATCACTGACGCATACGCCGCCGCGCGGAACGACGCCGACGGCCGACATGGTTCCGCCGATGGGCGTTTCTTCGGCTGCTGGCTTTATCTCCCAGTCCGGTCTGCATGCGCGAATGTCAACGGGACTCGCCGCCCCCTTAACAATCCCCCGCCGTCGGCGAGAGCAGGCGGCGATTCTGCTGTATAATGGGCCCGAGGAATACACCGACGCGGCCGGAGCTTTGCGCGGAATTGCAACGTTTACACCGCGGCCGATGCACTGGCGGGCGAGCCGCCAGTGGCACCCGAGCGCAACTTGTCGATGGCTTTTCATGCTTCACGATTGAATTCGTGACCCCAGAACACGACCCGGCACAGCAGCCAAGATTGCGGAAAAAAATGGATCCAGACGACGATTCGTATCTTCGATCGGCATATCATCTCCCGGGGTGGTAAGTTTGTCGGACTCGACTCGTACCGCTTGTCGGCGCTGACGCGCGCCGCGGCGAATCTGGCGAGATCGCCACAATTTACCCGTTGTGAATTCCAGGGCCGGAATCAAGTATTGAATTCCGCGACACAAATGAAAACGGTGTACTTCGCCGCGAGGTGAACTCATGAGAAAAAACGTCATGCTTCGTTCAGTCTACGCGATCGTTTCAGTATTCTTGCATTCGATGGCAACCAAGAAACAAGGTGAGTTGCCAAACCGTGTGACGAGGCTGCTTTCTGTCTCGCCGTGGCTCGCGGTGTTTCTGGTGACTGCGACACCGCAACTGGCCGACGCAGCGAATACCATCGACCTGCCGGAGGGTGTGTCATCCTCGGATTGGGCAAGCATCCGCGCGGCCTTTGAATCCGATCGTCATGTCGTGTTCGCCGTCAACGCCGGCTTTGAGGCCCGCAATCCGGGGCAGCGATGGCGAACAACCTTTGACGGGCGCGGTTTTGAAACCATTCCCGATGGCGGCGACTGGGCGTGGGGATTGGCGCTCGTCAGCTACGGTCGCGCGGGCGCGCAACGCGCTGTTGCCGCGCCGACTTGCGTTCATGCTGCGGGCAATCGCGTCTCGTATGAGTGGAGCGAGGGGCTGACCGAATGGTTTATCAGCGACCGGCGAGGACTGGAACATGGCTACACGGTTTACGAAGAAGCGGAAACCGGCAGGTCAAACAGTGCCGCCTGCGAATTCAGACCGCTGACATTCACGATTGCCATTCGCGGCGGGCTTGTGGCGCGCGTCAGCAATTACGGTCGGGATCTGACTTTTGTTAATGCGGCCGGTCGCGATGTCGTGAATTACATGGGACTGAGCGTTCTTGATGCCGACGGAACGGTAGTGCCGGCATGGTTCGAAAGCGTGAACGAAGGGCTGCGGTTACACGTGGACGATCGGGCCGCAAGATATCCGCTGACAATCGATCCGATCGCCCAGCAGGCCTACCTCAAGGCGTCAAACACCAATGCGAATGATCAATTCGGCTCGTCAGTGGCCGTGTCGGGCGATACGGTCGTCGTCGGGGCGCGTTTCGAGGATAGCGGTGCGACGGGCGTGGACGGCAACATGGCGGACAATAGTGCGATCGATGCAGGGGCCGCCTACATCTTTGTCCGCAGTGGGGCGACTTGGAGTCAGCAGGCATACCTCAAAGCGTCAAACTCGGACGACAGCGACC
Organism: Phycisphaerae bacterium; assembly: GCA_029259995.1. Taxonomy (GTDB): domain Bacteria; phylum Planctomycetota; class Phycisphaerae; order UBA1845; family UTPLA1; genus ECT2AJA-110-A. Next base: position 16,685 of record JAJDEC010000452.1, on the reverse strand, counting down.
ATTTCGGCTGGTCAGTGGCGGCGAGCGGTGACACCGTCGTCATCGGGGCGCCCAGAGAAAGTAGCAATGCCACTGGTGTAAACGGCAACGAGACCGACAATAACGCACTCCGTGCCGGGGCCGCTTATGTCTTCGTCCGCAGCGGGACAAGCTGGAGTCAGCAGGCCTATCTCAAGGCGTCAAATACCAATGCGAATGATCAATTCGGCTCGTCAGTGGCCGTGTCGGGAGATACGATCGTTGTCGGCGCGTTTGGTGAGGGCAGCAGTGCGACAGGTGTCGACGGCAACCAGGCCGACAACAGCGTTGCCGCCTCCGGTGCAGCATATGTATTCGTCCGAAACGGCACGAACTGGAGCCAGCAGGCCTACCTCAAGGCGTCCAATGCCGGGGCATTGGATGCGTTTGGTTATTCGACGGCCATAAGCGGCGACACCGCCGTGGTCGGAGCGCGTTTCGAAGACAGCAGCGCGACGGGCGTGGACGGTAACTCGTTGGACAACGGCAGCCCGGATTCCGGAGCAGCCTACGTCTTCGTCCGAAGCGGTACAATCTGGAGCCAGCAGGCGTACCTCAAGGCCTCGAATACAGAAACGAACGACCAATTCGGAATTTCGCTCTCCGTTTCAGACAACACGGCGGTCGTCGGCGCATATCTCGAGGACAGCAGCGCAACGGGCGTGAACGGCGATCCGACCGACAACGGGGCCGACAATTCAGGCGCCGCATACGTCTTCGTCCGCAGCGGCACGAATTGGAGCCAGCAGGCATATCTCAAGGCGTCAAATACCGAAGCGACCGACCTGTTCGGTGTTTCGGTCTCCGTATCGGGCGATCTGGTCGTGATTGGCGCGTACCTGGAGGACAGCAGCGCGACGGGCGTGAACGGCGATCCAACCGATAACGGCGTCGTCGACTCGGGCGCCGCCTACGTCTTCGCCCGCCGCGGATCGATTTGGAACCAGAAGGCATACGTCAAAGCGTTCAACACCGGCGCAGGCGACGCGTTCGGCGCCGCGGTCTCCGCTTCGGGCGATACGCTGGTGATCGGGGCCCATTTCGAAGACAGCAGCGCTACGATGGTGGACGGCAACGGTGCCGACAACATCGCGATCGACTCCGGCGCGGCCTATGTGTTTGTGCTGCCGCCGGACTGCGACGGTGATGGCATTCCGGATGATTGGGACAACTGTCCGCTCAACGCAAACGCCGGTCAGGATGATGCCGACGGCGACGGCGCAGGCGACGCGTGCGATGTCTGCCCCGGCACGGCTGCAGGCGTTGCCGTCGATCTCTTCGGTCAACCGCTACAGGACTGCAATGGAGACTGCCTTTATGACTCGGCTGACATACAGTGCTTCGTCGACGGCTTGCTGAGTGGTTAGTACGAATCGAGTAATCCGAATTGCGCGGATAGCCCATGTCCAATAGACATGGGGTCACGACTTCATCGGTGTGGACCAGCCATCCGGAGTTGATTGTCTCGGTGGTTGCGAACAACGGCCAGCCAAGAAAAGGTGTCAAGCCAAGAAAAGGTGTCAGGCCAAGAAAAGGTGTCAGGATGATTTATTCCGAGTGTCATACTCCCCTCTCAAGGGAAACATGCAGACGCGGGCGTGGTTTGGTGGACGATACGGGAAACTGGAAATGATCGAGTTGGCACGCCTACGAAACGGCACGTTCGAACGCACCGACGCGGCCAAGGCTGAGCATCTGATGTTGCGATCCCGCCGCGGCCTGGGCACTGGGTGACTAGCACCCAGTGGCACGTGAGCTGCCTCGGTTTTCGCGTCATGGCGTGTCTCAATGCGTTAGCGTTTGATTGCTTCTGAAGTCGTACACCCCAAGGTCGAGAACGACCCGGGTCACCCGCCCCCGGCACACCCGCCTCCCCCCATCCCATCACGAAGCGCCGACCAAGCCATTCCCTTGCCATGCTGCGTCGCCAATGCGACAACCCGCTCCCCCGCCCGCTCCGCAAATTTGCACGAATTTGCGACACTTTGCGAGACTTTGCACGCGTTTGCACGCGATCACGCGGGATGTTTTGCAGATTTTGCGTCATTTTGCGCCCCCCCGCAGTTCTCCACCAACCCGCCGCCGACCGCCGCGATGGCCGTGCCGCTCGATCCATTTTTCAATCGAGCAAACCACCAGCCACGCTATCATGTCGCCAAATGGATTCAGAACCGCGACCGAACGAGAAGGACCGTCCCATGAGCGAACTGGCCGACAAACAGTGCATCCCCTGCAAGGGCGGCGTGCCGCCGCTGGGGAAGGCGGAGACGGATCAGCTGCTGAAGAAACTCAACGGCTGGTCCATCCAGAAGGAATACCATCTGACGCGGCAGTTCAAGCTGGGCGACTTCAAGTCGGCGCTGGCGCTCGTCAACCGGATCGGCGATCTCGCCGAGTCGCAGGGGCATCATCCGGACATCTATCTCGCGTGGGGAAAAGTCGGCGTTGAGATCTGGACGCACAAAATCAACGGTCTGACGGAAAGCGACTTCATCCTCGCGGCGAAGATCGACAAGCTGGCCGACGCACAATAAGCAAGGGACGAATTTCAAACGATGATGCTATTGATCTTCTACGCCGTGCTCGCCCTGGGCGTTTCGTTTCTCTGTTCGCTGCTCGAGGCGGCGCTGTTGAGCATACCGCGAAGTCATGTCGCGCTGTTGGCAGAGCGCGGCGCTCCCGGCGGCGCCCGGCTCGCCGAGATGAAGAGCCACATCGACAAGCCGCTCGCGGCGATCCTGACGCTGAACACGATCGCACACACGGTCGGGGCGGCGGGCGTCGGGGCCGAGGCGGCCATCCTGTGGGGCGACTGGTCGATCGGACTCGTCAGCGGCGTGATGACGCTGCTGATCCTCGTCCTCAGTGAGATCATTCCGAAGACGCTGGGCGCGGCCCATGCCAAGCGATTGGCAGCATTTACCGCCGTGACGACACGCGGCATGATGATCCTGACGCTGCCCGTTGTGGCGGCGCTCGAATGGATGCATCGGCTGATCGGCTTCCGCCGCAGCGACGCCCCCGTCAGCCGGGCGGAGCTGATTGCGACGATGCGGCTGGGGCACGAGGCCGGGGCGCTGAATGAGCGGGAATTCAGCATTGTCCGCAACCTCGTCGCGCTGCGGAAGGTGCTCTTGCGCGACGTCCTCACACCGCGATCGGTCATGTACGCCCTGCCGGCCGACAAGACGATCGGCGACATGCACGAGGAACGTGGCATCTTCCAGTTCGCGCGGATTCCCATCTATCTGGACACGATCGATCATCCGATCGGATACGTCACGCGCAGCGACATCCATCGACTTCATGTCGGCGGTCGGCTCGACGTGAAGCTGTCGGACATCGTGAAGTCCATACGTCTTCTGCCCGACGACACGACTGTTGCGGACGCGCTGGAAACGATGCTCGTGCATCGAGAACACATCGCCATCGTGAAGAGCAACGGCGTCACGACATCCGGACTCATCACGCTGGAAGATGTCATCGAAACCATGATCGGTGTGGAAATTGTCGATGAAACGGATCCCGTTGTGGACCTTCAGAAGCTCGCGCATCGATTGGAAAAGGAAATGCAGCGACGTCGCGACAAGGACGCGGAGCTGGCGAAGGACGTCGAGCGACCGGATGCCTGAGCGAGGCAATCGTGACTATCGCGCCCATCGGCGAAGCTGATCGAGATCGAATCGACCGTACGGACCCGTGTCGATCGAATGGCTCGACAGGAAAAACCAGGGCGAATCGGTTGACGCCTGCAGGACGTGGAAAGTCGACGCCGGTGTATCGCCGCTGCCGAGCAGCACCGCAACGCGGCCCGCGTCGTCGATCGCCACATCCAGAATGATCAGGACGTGGGCATCGCGACCGCCGCGGAGCAGCACGTCGCCGGGGGCGATGGTCCCGTCGTCAACACGACGCGTGTCGTCCAACAGGCTGGCGCACGACGTGAACTGGAGCTGTGTTTCGATCCAGGCGCAGAAGCTGTCGCGACTATCATCCGCAATGCCCGTCATCTCGAAATGCGTACCGGACTCACCGACGAGCGCCCGCACGCCATTCGCCCATGCACGCCAGCTCATTCGTTGTCCGGACGTGAAGTGGAAGACGGCCTGATCGAGCGACTTGGCGCACCAGCCATGCTCGGCGCGAAGCCGGACCATCATGCCCGCGGCGCCGAGCGCGTTCGTGTTTGGTTGCAGTTGAATCGCCGCGGCAATGCGTGCGTCGTCCGTCGGGAAGGCGTTTTTTCCGTTCGCTCGCCGAACCCGCGCCGTCGCATCCGCAACGGGCAAGTGTCGCAGCCAGTCGCCGAAGCTCTGCGTCGGAAGCAATGCGCGATGGAAGCCTGCCGGCGGCTCGATACGATCGCTCAGGGCTTCGTAGGTTGCGGACTGGGATTTCGTGAGCCAGGCATAGTCTTTCGCGTGGACATTCCGCCGTGCGGCGGCAACGAAATCATTGATATCGATGAGTGGTTCGGGAACGCCGACGGCGGCGGGCGTCAGGACGTGCGTTGCCGTACCGACGGCGATGATGGCGATCACGATCGGTACAATCGTACGAACACTGCACAATCCGGCGTGACGGCGCAGACTGCCGAATTTCTGGCGGGCACGCCGTGCTGCGGGGATTGAGACCTGGGTCCATGCCCATGCCCCCCACGCCTTGAATTCTTCCATTGGAAAAGCGAATCGAGCGACCATGACAGGAAAAGACTCTTCAGGCGAATTCCAGCGTTCTTCGTTCAAGCAACCTGCGTCAGATCGTCAGCCGGATCAGTCCGTCTCGAATCCGCGTCGCTTACGGTGATGGCGTATCAGCCGTCGGATCGGCGGCAAGCTGCATCTCGCCGATCGGTCGATTCGCACGGACAGTCACATTGGAAGGCTGCGACGATTTTGGCGTTACGTTCGGCGCGATTGACGGCTTCGGCGCGACGGGTGTCGTTCGACGACTGTTCATGGAGGCCAGCCGTTTGATCGCCGGTTCGTAGTCCGGCTTGACTGCCAGCGATTCGCGGAATGCGCGTTCGGCCTGTTGATGGTCATCCATATCCAGGCAGACGACGCCGACGTTGTAGTAGGCCGCTTCCGCGGGAACGACGCGGCTGAACTCAACAGCGGCATCACCCAGCCGGTGCTGTCGTGCCAACGCGATCCCGAGGTTCATTCGCGCCCGTTCGAAATCGGGCGCGAGTTTCAACGCCTCGCGGAAAGCCGTTTCAGCCCCTTTGTATTTGCGAGCCGTCAGCAGGCAGAAACCCAAGTTATTCTGCAGGGCCGGGGCATCGGACTCGAGTTCGATCGCGCGTCGAAACGACGCTTCAGCCGATTCGAAGTTCCCCATTCGTGTGTGGGCCATGCCGAGGCGATTGTGGCCATCGACCATGGATGGATCGCCTTCGATCGCCTTCTCAAACTGTTCGGCCGCGCCGCCGAAGTTGCCCTGGCGCTCGAGCATCAATCCCGAGGCGTAGTGCGTCTCAGGCGCGATGCTCGGATCGGGCGCGTCCCGAATTTCCGAATCTTTCGGCTTCCGGTCGAATCGTTCGAACATCTCGGCCCATTTCTGCTGGAAATCGCCGGCGCAGCCCGAACTGAACAAGAACAAACTCAATGTCAGGTAAGTCGCTGTCTTGGAACTCATGATCTTAATCCCCTGCCCCCTCGACAGCGCCCGTCAAGTGGTACGCCGGGCCTCGAGCCTCTGGCTGCTGCGCGACGCCGCGACCAGCCGCGGATTCGACGGCGTCCATTCCTCGGCCGCGCGGCATGCCCAGAACAATTTCAACGCGCTTGCTGCCGGGCGAGACCTGCATCAGGAATTCGCGGGCCACGCGCATTCGAGCGTCCACCAGCATGGCGTCGCTGATCTTGGTGTCGTAATAGAGCTTGCCGCCGCTCGTGGCGAGCAGTTCGGCATAGCGTTCAAGCCGGGCTTCGCCCGTGCCGTTGAGATGTTCAGAATCCGCTATGAAGTGCATGTCGGCGATCGATCGATCGGCCATCATGCCCTGATCGTTGTGATAAGCGAAATACTCGCTGACGGTAGAACGTCGTCCTTCGTCTCCGCCCGGCGGCGCGTTCATCGTGATCGTCGGTTCCGGATCGTGGCATCCTGCCAACATGCCGACCGCCAGTATTGACGGCAATATCATTCGAAGGGTTGTCCGAAACATGCTGCAAACTCCTGCGCGGACTGGACGAATTCACCAGGCGTATGGAAGCCTCGAACTGAACGTCCAGCACATCCCGATCTCAGATTCTCAGGTCGGCGACTCGCAGATGTATCGGCAGCCCAAGCGATGGAAGGCGAATGTAGTTAACGCATGGAAAAGGATTTGCGCGCGAATTTCGAGGCGTGCCATCGCGCAGACACTGCACGTCCGGTATTCATTTTGCGCGTGCATAGAAAAAGCCGGCGCGATGCACTCGCGCCGGCTTTGCTCAGTCATTGGTGTCGCCCGCGCGCTGGCAGGCAAATTCTCAATTATGTCCGATGACGCGAATGGCCGCTGTGATGATCGCTCTGTTCGTCTTTCGGCGTCGGAACCGGCGGCTTTTGCGCTTCGGCATTAATCAACAGGGCCGACGTGATTTGATCGCCGACTTGCGACATGCCGTCCGGCGTATACGGGATCATCATGATCGTACTCTTGCTGTGAGCCCCGACGGCCGTGACGGTATCGTAGTGCTGCGTCAGCAGAACCATCTTCGTCGCCTCTTCCGGCGAGATCCCCGCCTCGCTGCAGGCCGCCACGGATTCTTTCAGACCGTTCGCGATGGCAAGCCGCTGGCGTGCGATACCAACGCCTTGCAGTTCCTTGGCACGCGCCTCGGCCTCGGCGCCGGCGATCGTGCGGATCTTCTTGGCCTCGGCTTCGTTCTTCGCGGCTTCGCGCATGCGCGCCGTTGCGTTGACGTGATTCATCGCTTCCTTGACTTTCATGTCCGGCTGAATGTCATTCACAAGCGATTGCAGAATCGTGTATCCGAATTCCTGCATCGTCGCTTCGAGGCGCTCTTTGACGGCGATGGCGATCTTTTCCTTTTCGGAGAAGACATTGTCCACGGGCATTTCAGGGACCAGAGCGCGCACTGTGTCGAAGACGTACGAGCGCATCTGTTCACGCGGATTCATCAGTTTGTAATGCGCCGCGAGAATCGTGTCCTGATCCTCACGAACGAAGAACTGCACGGCAATGACGAGATTGACGAACACGTCGTCCTGCGTTTTCGATTCGACATTGACTTCCAGTTCGCGAACTCGATGCGTCACGCGACCTGCAACCGAGTCGATCAGCGGCAGCTTGAAGTTCAGGCCAGGACCGCAGACTTTGCAATACTTGCCGAATCGCTCCACGACGGCGTGCGTCGCCTGTTCGACGGTAAACAGCCCACTGAATACGACGATGCAACCAACGACCAGCAGTATTCCACCTATGACGTATGTCATCGCTCTGTCCTTTCTTTCCGATTGCCCCGGGCCTGCTTGAACGACTTTGAAGACAACGTTTCAATCATCGGACCCGACTAGCAGCTATATTCCGCCGAGACGAGATGGACGACGACACGATCCGGCGCCTCGGAGATCTCGTAGGACGGGACTTCAAAACTCATTTCGGCTCGACGCGGCGATTCGCTCAGCTTCTGGAGAAAATCGAATACACGACGACCCTTGCGATCCAGCCCCTCAACCCGTAATTCCACATGTTTGAGGCTGTAGCCTGCATTGAAGATCGAAATTCCCAGATTCTCGGTCCCAAGCAGACGGGTCCCTCCCCACGCCGAACCGACGCGGAAATACAGATCGGTCGCCAGCTGACACTTTTCGAAACCCGCGGGAATGGCCGCTGGCGAAGGATGCCCGATTCGTCCGACTGTCTGCGGCGACGCATCGAGCGGTTGGCCGCACTGGCTGCAGAAGTGTGCGACCGGCAGATTGCCTGCGCCACATTCTCCGCAAATGCCGTCATTCCCCATGCATCGCCGCCTCCTGTGACTGTACTGAAGTGTAGCCCATCGGCGTCGAGACGCCACTATAAACGGGCGGAATGCCTATACCTGCAGAATGGGGCTGACGCTTGAATGCAGATGGGAATGCAATCCCGAATTTTCCAGCTCGACGAGGCATCACAAGAGATGTCTCAGAGTTCGGCGAAATTTCGCAGAACCGTTGCACCGGCGGAGTCAGAGCGTTCGGGCAGAAAGACCGTGCCAAAAGTGCGGTTCTGGGTCACGGCGCTCGCGAAATCGATGCCGTGATTGGACTTCGCGGCGACATGGCGGGAATCGAGCGGCTCCGGATGTACGCAATGGTCAAAGTAGAAATATTCGCCTGATTCCAGCCCTTCGAACAACGGGCAGTCGATCGCCCAGTGCACCTGATTCCAGCCTTGATGGGGCACGAAAAAATGGCGGGCGGCAGGGTGTTGGCCAAATTCAAAACGAGAGACCCGGCCGTGTACGACACCGAGGCCCGTGTGCTGCTGATCTTCGTAGGACATGTCGAACAGCACGTTCAGCCCGCCGCCGATTCCAAGCACGGGGCGATTGTCGTCGATCGCCTTCAGCAATGGCGCGACCAGCTGACGGTCGCGCAGAAAACCCAGCATCCGGCGATACGACAAACTGGGCGGCAGGACGATCTTGTCAGCCCGCTCGATCGACTCCGCCGTCGTGACAAGCGATGCGTCGATCCCCAGTTTCGATAAGGCGCTCATGACGCCCCGCGTCCTGCATCCTTCGCAGTCAACCACGGCAATCATGTCAGTACTCTTTGTGAAGGAAGCGCGGCCCCGATTGCCGGACACTTCGGCCGGCAATCAGGGCTGCGAATGAGAAATCCATCAACGTCGGACAGCACATGCGCTCGGACGGCACACGAGTGCGGCGCCCCTGTCAGGCGGAGTCACACTATCGTCGAGCGGTCGAGTTTCCAAGGACGCCGCCGCGCGGAACCGCATAGAACTCGACGCGTCGATTCTTCGACTTGTTGCGCATCGAGTCCGAAGGTCGGAACTCGCCACAGTTGGCCTGAATCAGGTGCTGACCGTTCACGCCGCTGCGTTGGAGTGTTCGGACGCACGTCAACGCGCGAGCCGAGCCGAGCTCCCAGTTGTCTTTCCACTTGCTCTTGCGGATGGGATCGTTGTCCGTGTGACCGATCACGAAGATGTCCCGATCGGAGTATCGCGACTGAATGTCCCGCGCGAGTTTTGCAATCGTGTTCTTGCCGCCGCCCGTCAGATCCGCCTTGCCTGAAGCGAACAGGACTTCGCCCGGAATCGAAATCATGTCAAAGGAAGGCGTGCTGATCCAGCCGTCCGCCTGAACCACGGGCTGCTGAATCGGCTGCGGCGCCGTCTGCTGAATCGGTCGCGACGAACGCGACGACGCCAGGTCAGCGCGACTGCGAGCGAGTTCGCGATTGAGTTCATCAATCGTCGCCCGCGCTTCATTCTCTCGCGCCGTGGCTTCGCCCAACTGGCGATCACGATCATCCAGTTCGCGCTTGAGCTGATCATTCTCCGCCGTGAGATCTTCGATCTTCAGATCTTTCTCATTCGGGGCGCAGCCGACGGCCAGAAAAGCTAATGTAAACAGGGAAAAACCGATGCGTGTCGCAGCAATGCGTGCCGTCCGTGTCATGGCAGACTCCTCCATATTGATGCAGGCGGATCTCATTCCGCCCCTGCCTAAATACCACGAGATACAGGATGTCAGTGCAACACAGATACCAGATATAGGACGGTTCGTCAACCAAAACGAGCGAATTTTGCGCATGTCGAAATTGGTACCAGCGCGTTGCCTGTAAATCGTAACGAATCAACGGCGCATTGGTTCGCGCCGATGAAACTGTGATTTCTGAATCTGCGGATTGTGAGGGAAGCGATCACGATTGCAGGCGCAAGAAAGCACCGACATTTCACAGGGTTGCCGCCGTCTGCCGGAGACGTTGCCGCGTCCATCTGACTCGACTGCGAGTCGACAATTCAAGCGTTTTTAAGAAGCCGCCTTTGGAGGCAATCACTCGTCGTCGCGCCGAATTCGCAACGAGTTCGGTGAATCGTGGTTGACCGATCGAGTCACTTCGGGCGATTCAATCGTCTTCGCGTTCGCCAGGGCATGCAGTTTCGTCACGTTCGCCAATTCCGACGCCAGCGTCGAATCCCCAGCCAGTTGGACGGCCGTCGTATTCGCCTCAATCACTTCCAGCTCCGCGACCAACGGCTCAAGCACTTCCGCCAGGATGCGGAATACGCGCTCGCGCTCGGCCGCAAGCCAGAGCGCCGCCGATCGAATAATTGCCATCGCCACGGCCGGATTTTCCAGCAATCCGCACGAATTCCCGATGGGACCGACCTGCGACAAACGCCCGCCGACGCCATCGCTGCCGAGAAGACTTGTGGCCACACGCGGCAGCGTCACGCGCGTGTAGAACTTGCCCATGCCGTCCAGAAGGTCCGCGAACCAGGCTCCGTCCATCAGCGTCGCCCCGGACGCATCGCGGCAGGATGCCGCCTGATCGATGGCGGACAGCGATCTGGCGCAGTCGGCGATGATCCCCGGCACCTGCGCCGTTGCATCGCCCGACGACAGGCATCGGCGCCCAAGATCGTCCAGCTCGCTGACTTCGCCGATTGCCCTTGCAAAGACTTCCAGCGCGAGATGCAGTGCATTCGCCGCCGCTTCCGCGATCGCCAACGACGCGAGAACCGGATGCGCAGACGCCGCCGGCGCCTTGCCGCCGTGATTCAATCGCAACGTCGGCGCATCGTGCGCCGCCGAAGCGGGCCGAGGCGGACGCCGGAATGGCCGCAATCTCGCGGCAAGCAATGGTCTGTCATTCGTTCGCTTGCGCGTCATTGGATTCGGTCACTCATTTCAACGCATGAATTGCGCGGACAGACAGCTCCGCCCACACTCGTAGATCGTCGCACCATCGTCGGGCAGTGAGAAAAAACGCTTGCAGACGAGAGAGCGATTCCGCGATCATGCAACACACGAATGCGTCGCCGATGGGACATCAAGGCCGCGTGCGTCTGGGGCATCTCCCCAACGCGCAGGGTTAATAATCTCGACATCACGGAATCGTCGGCGCAGATGTTCGCACGAATCTTCGGCGACTCCGGGCGACAACGTTCCGGGAAGCAAAGCGTCCGCATCAATACTGGCCGCGTCGTTGGTGTCATGAATTGGCAGTCCGCGCCACATCGACGCGCTATCCTGATCGGCGAGCCGGGAATCGTAAACGCACGCCACTCGAAGTCCAACGCTTTTCGCGCATTCGATGATGAATTCGGAGCCTTTTCCGCGCGTCCAAATCGCAATGCGACACACACTTCGCTTATCGGCCCAGTTGCGCAAAGTTTGCCGCAGTCGATCGAGTCCCAACAGCGAGTCGAATTGCTCCAACGTCAACGGTCGGCGCCGCCGCGATGCAGTCATGCTTGCTGCATCCGCAATCCCCAGTTCATATCCGGCGATCGCATTCTCTTTCAATGCGATTCGATGATAGCGCTCCATATCACACTGAATCGCCAACTCGCGGCGCGACGCCGGCGCATACGTGTTCCACAACCCGATGTTGTTGCGCACAAGATATCGCAGCATGCGCTCGACATCGCGATTCACAGCCGTTCGCTGATGCCAGACCAGCGCCGCCCCCATGGACTCGACACGCCAGCCCCGCCGCCACAATTCGCATGAAAGCGCGTACTCTTCGACATAGTAGTCGTAGTCAATCGGATATCCGCCCGCGTCCAGAAATGCATTTCGACGAATCGCGGCGCCACAATTGAAGAACGCCCCCGGCACACCTCCCGCGTCGTGTCGATGCGGCGCATCCGCCAGACGGACGCGACACGCGATCGCCCCAAGCGACGGCCGCGCATCAAACGCACGGACAAGCCGATTGATCACATCCGGCTCCGGCCAACTGTCGTCGTCGAGCATCAGGAGAACACGTCCCCGCGCCGCCATCGCCCCGACGTTGCGGGCGCTCGCGCACAGATTCTTATCGAGCGTAATCCATCGAACCTGTGGACAGCGATCTCGCAATTGAAGCGTCTCATCGGTCGAACCGTTGTCGACAACAATTGTCTCAAATGTTCCATCCGAAATGGCCGCGATACGCGAAAGCGTCGACGCGAGCGTCTGCGATCGATTCCGCGTCACGATCACGATGGAGCAATTCGGTATCGAAGCTTGTACTTTCACGATGGATACGGATCCCGATGTCGATCGGTTCATGCAACCCGGCCGCGCTGCGAATTTCGCCGCAGTTCGGGCCGGCACTCCAGATGGGCGAGCAGGCGATCCGTCGCCACGACGGTCGGTCCCATGACGCCCGCCTCAACGGCTGAGGCAACGCTGCCCAGATAGGCCGCCTGCATCAGCGAACCGCCCGTCGCCGCCAGGCATGCGCCCGTTGCCAGCAGGGCTTCGCCGCAGCCGAAATGATCGACGACGCGATCGGCCAATGACGGCAGATGCTCGCTGAGCAATCGCCCCTTCCACGCCGGTGCATGCGGATCGTCCGACGGACGTTGAAACGTCACGACGCCGCGCTTGCCGAGCGTCACGATCATGCGTTGTGCCCCAGAGCGATCCATCGCCCGATACACGAGTGCCGACAAGCCCGTGTCGAAATCGTTCATGGCCAGACGCAGCTTGCGTTCGGAACAGACAAGCAGGCTCGCCCCCCGAATGGCAAGCAGATTGGCCGGCGTCTCGCCGCAGCCCCCGGCCAGCACTGTTGGACTGTCCCGCATGGCGTCGTAGAGACCACCCAGAAACCCGGGCGCCAGGAGTCCGCCGCCTGCATCAAAGAGGATCACGGCATCGGCCTCGGCACATTGCTGAACAGCAATACATGCAGCCTCGTGCTCCGACGCCCTGTCCGCCGCAAGCGGCTCGGCGTGCTCGACTTTGAAGAGTTTGCGATCGTCGACAACGAATCGCGTTCGAAGCGGTACTTCGGATCGCGACAAGATCGAGCGTACACGCACGCCCGCATCGTTCAATTGCCCTTGAGCCCACTTGGACAGACCCGCGTCGCCCATTGCCGTCAGTAACGTGGTTTGTGCACCAAACGCGGCAAGCTGCATCGCGATCAGCGCCGCGCCGCCCGCGTAGTCTTCTTTCCCCAGTGCCTTGAGAGACATCATGGGGGATTCACTGGACACGCTCTTGGCGTCGCACATCACGTAGCGCTCGACGACGACATCGCCGACAACGACGACATTCGCCCCGCGAATCCGGGCGACATGCTGCATCAGAGATGCGCGCTCAATTTCGTGGCGATCACAGAGATACTCCAGGCGGCGCTCCGACCGTTCGTCGCCGGTCCCGATCGTCTCGATGATCTGTGAAGAGCTGAAGACGACTTCCCCGCTGGAAAAAATCACGCGGCCGCCATAGGACTCGACGACAGCACGTTCTCGAAGAAATCGCGGGTCTTCGCTTGTCGCGTACTCCCTGCCTTTGACGTAGACCTCCGGCCGGATCGTCTCCAGAATCGCCTCTGCCGTCGGATGCGGATCGATGACGACCCAATCCACGAACTCGAGTGCGGCCAGATTCTCTGCACGCAACTCCTGAGGAATCTGTGGCCGTTGCGGCTCCTTGTCGATCGTCGCGTCGCCCGTGATAGACACGACCAGGATGTCTCCTTGTCGCTGGGCAAATTGCAGATAGCGAATATGCCCGGGATGCACAATGTCGAAGCAACCGTGACACTGCACAATCGTGGGCCGCAATCCGTCCTTGTCGAGCCGGGCGTCCCGCACGATCTCAGCCAGTCGTCGAGCCCCGACAATCTTCCGCCGATAGTCGCGGATCGACGGCTGTGACTCCGTGCATCGACCATTTCCCGGATCGTCGTTCATCATCCGCCGCCTCGTGCGAGTCCCTTCGCGATCTCGAACGCGCCGCGAGCAACGAGGCTGACGATCAGCAACAGAAGCAACCAGCCGATCGTGACGGCCAGGACGGGCCAGGATTGTTCAATCATGGCCCCCGGCGCCGGCGACAGCGTGCTTGCGAGCCAGACAAGACCGCCCGCCGTCAGGATGGCGGCGAAATGGCCTTTGACATTGCCGGGGAATGGTGCTGCGCGAACAGTCAAACAAATGAGCAGGTAGGCGAAAGCCCACGTCTCCCAACGATCGTAATCCGCGGATCGGATCGCCTGGCTCGTCGCTTCGGCGAGATCGATCAGCGATCGCGACTGCGACCAGAATGCCTCCAGGGATTGCGGCGTCTCGGCGGCAATCTTCTCGACTGGCACTTTCTGCGCGATCGGGTCCCCCAGGAGATTGACGACCAGATAGATCGCCGTTCCGCAGGCCAACAGTGGGAGGAATCCGATGAGCATCGGTCCGAACACGGGGATTTTCGGCTCGTAGCCGGCATCCGAGAGCGGGGCGCCGCGATCGTCATCCCCCATCAGGGCCGTATTGTTGATCTTGGCCCCCGTGATCAGCAGGCCGACGACGCGTCCGAGCGTTGCGACGAGCGTCCCCGGCAACAGGGCAATATTGACGTATCGCGGCTTGAGCATCCGCGACCATTGATAATCGACGGCCCAGGCCAGCACGACAATGATCAGAACCCAGATGGAGGCACTCAGAAACAGCATTCGATGTCAACCAAACCAATTTGGAACGCGTGCGCGCGGCGCGCCGTATAAGAGTTGATATCGGCGGGTCACATCGTGACGCACCATCGCGGGCCGGCAGGCGAGGGAACAATGCGCAATTGATGCCGACAAGTCGGGGCTGGCTGCGTATAATCGTCGCTGAACTGAATGATGCTCCCGGGCCGATACTGCGTTTCCCGTCGCGACGCGGAATCCTTGGAATGTTGGGAACCGACTGAATGGCGATATTGATTTGTTGCCCATGTGGATTGCCTCTCGACTGCGAGAATATCGATCTCATCATCGATGTGGCGTGCCCGCGCTGTAATCGAAACCTAGATCTCGAGTTCGAAGACAGCTCGGGAAGCCGACGCCGCGCCGTGTTGACGATCATGGACGGCCCCATGTGGAAGGGTGAACAGTTCGTCATGCCGATCGGTCAGCAACTGACGATTGGCTCGGGAACCGACGGCTGGCTCTCACTCGAGGACGAGGCAATTGCCGAGAAACACTGCCGCCTGCGCGTGTCGCAGAGCGAGTACCTCGTGATTGAAGATCTCGACACGGAACGCGGCACCTGGATCGAAAACGCGCGCATTGCCAAAGGGAAACTCTTCCCAAAGCAGTCATTTCGGATCGGTGAGTTTCGATTTCGGCTCGATTTCCTGTCGACACTCGGACAGAACCAACCGGCCGTTTCCATCGCGGATGTCGGGGCCGTGTCCGTCCTGGAGGACAGGACGTTTCGACGATTGCGCCATGGGGCGTCGCCGCTCGACGTACTGATTCAACGGCGCTTCGTCTACGCCCGAAGTGCGCTGACCGTCTTTGCGTGGATCACGGGCGGATATCACGCGCTGCATCTGAAGTTCGAAGCCGATCCGACATGGCCCGGCTATTGGGCCGTCATCGCCGCCGCCATCATCATTACGGTACTCCTGTTGACGACCCGCCTCGTCGCGCTGGTGCACAAGTATGCGAAGTACGCGGGAATCGCGGCACTGATCGTGCTCGCCATCGTCGACCTGGCGCAGTGGCGACTGACCGGCGCGGCGATTCCTCCGCTCATTCTCGCCGCCGCCATCTCGCTGGGCATCACGCGAACCCCCGGACCGACCGGCGTCGTGGGCGCGGCGTTGCTCGTTGTCGGGGCCCTCGCCACGATGGCCGTCCTCACGCTTCAGATCGCCATGCCGCTCCTGCCCGTCTGAGGCGTACGCCAACCCTCGATATATCGACAACTGTCTATTCGCATCCACACGCGCACGCACGTGGGCGTGAGCAGGGTCGGGCTCCTCCCTTGCGCCGCCCTGCGCAGGGGTAGTCGGCCCGCGATCGTATCCTGCTTCGCTTCCGCGTCGCTTGTGTCGAATGGTCCGGCCGGCATGTCAGGTCAGACTTGATATGGAACGCCCCTCGGCGTTAGGATAAACGGATCATTTCACGTTCACGAATTGTCGCGGCAACTCCATTCGACTTGGCGCGAGAGAGGAAAATGTCATGTCCGCGAATCAGCAACGCCATTGCCAGGTATGCCAGTCCGAGATTTCAGACAACGACATTCTCGAACGCCGCGCCGGCCTCGTCGCCGGGGTTTTGCTTTGCCATACCTGCGTAGAGAAGAAGCGCCAGGAACTGCAAGCCCAGGCGCTCGCCGCAGGCCAGCCGCCCGTGGCCGCAACGCCGGTCGCGCAGGGCGCGCCCGCGGCCCATCATGTCGAACTCGGTTCAACCCAGGGCGGCGTCTATATTCCGGCGTTTCACGAAGGTGAAAAAGACATCGCTGACGAGCCCGTCTCCTTGATCGACGACGACGGTCAGCGCGTCGCCGGCTCTTCGATGATTCGCAGTTTCGCGACGGGCAGCACGCTTGCCGGTTCGCACGATGACTCGAAATACAAGCGGCCGCTCGCGGCGGCAAATCTCCCCGCAACGCGCGTTCGGACGTTTCATGGCAAGCTGACTGAGGCGGGCGTGGCCCACATGGACGAATTGATCAACGAGTGGCTCGAATCGCATCCGGATGT
>JAJDEC010000451.1 GCA_029259995.1 Phycisphaerae bacterium | reverse complement strand
TCCTCGATCATCGCGAGCAATGCCGAACGCACCTGGACCGAACTCCCTGACGGTCGCGGCTCGGAGTGCTGCCACGCGCGGCCACGCAGAGGACAGCGAGGCTCTGAAAGGGCGCGCGACTACAAGCAAGACGACGCCACGCAGCGTATCAACCACTACGTCCGCTTCGCGTGCACCTTCTGATAGAGCGCCTCGAACTGATCCAGCAATTCGCTGAACAGCTCCATCGTGTCTTCGATCGGCTTCGGTGTCGTCATGTCGACGCCGGCCAGCTTCAGAACATCCAGCGGGTACTTGCTGCTGCCGGCGGAGAGGAACTTCATCAGGCCTTCGACGGCGCCCTTGTCGCCGTCGATGATGCGGCGACCGATGTTGGTGGCGGCGCAATGGCTCGTGGCGTACGTGTACACGTAGAAGTTGCGATAGAAGTGCGGTATTCGCAGGCATTCGGCGTCGGCGCAGTCGTCGAGAACCATCTCGGGGCCGTAATAGGCGGCGACGAGTTCGTTGTACGTCTTGCGCAGCGACTGGGCCGTCAGCGGCTGACCCGCTTCCGACTGCTCGTGAATCTTCATTTCGAATTCAGCAAACATCGTCTGCCGGAAGACTGTCGTGCGAATGCCTTCGATCTGCTGCTGTAGCAGGAGCAATCGCTCCATATCGCTCTTCGCTTCATTCAGGAGATGATGGGCGAGGATGACTTCGTTGACAGTCGATGCGACTTCGGCACAGAACGTCGCATAGTCGCCATAGACATACGGCTGCGAATGCGTCGTGAACCACGAGTGCATCGCGTGGCCCATTTCGTGGGCCGCCGTCGAGCGATCGTTCATCGTGCCGCCGTAGTTCAGCAGCAGGAAGGGATGCGTCGTGTAGGCGCCCCAGCAATAGGCGCCGCTTCGCTTGTTCTTCGTCTCATAGACGTCGATCCATCGCGATTCGAAGCCGTTGCGAAGCGTGCTGACGTACTCGTTGCCCAGGGGTTCCAGCGCCGTCAGGATCGTCTCGACGGCGTCGTCGTAGGCGATGTTGACTTCCTTGACGTCAATCATCGGGACGTACAGATCGTATCGATGAATCTCGTCGAGATTCATGATGCGCTTCCGCATGCCGACGTAGCGATGCAGGCGATTCGCGTTGTTGTGAACCGTCTCAACGAGGTTCTTGTAGACATCCACAGGGATGTTCGGTCCTCCGAGTGCCGCTTCGAGCGATGAATTGTACTTGCGCGCCTTGGCGTTGAAGATGTGCGTTTTCACGTGCGAGCTGAGCATCGCCGCGATCGTGTTCTGCTTGCCGGCGTAGGCTTCGTGCATGCCGTAGAATGCGTCGCGCCGAACGCGGCGATCCTTCGAATAGATGAACTTGTAGTACCCGGCGGAACTGAGCTGCACTTCCTTGCCGTCGGCATCCTTGATCATCGGGAATTCGAGTTCCGTGTTGGTGAACTGACCGAAGATGTTGCCGGGGGCGGCCGTGACGTCGCCCGCCATGGCGAGAAGATTCTCTTCGCGATCACTCAGTGTGTGCGGCTTCGTCCGGAGGATATCGTCCATCGCATGCTGATAGACGGCGAGGTTCTTGTCGTCCTTCAGCCATCCCTCAATCTTCATGGGATCGATGGCAAGAATCTCGGGCGTGAACCAGCTTGTGACTTCACCCACTTTCGTGCCCAGCGACTGAACGCGATCCCATCGGCCCTGCTTGTCGGACTGGCTCATGTCTTCATGGAAACTGAGCCCGGCATAGAGCATGACGGATTCGTACACCTTGAAGAGTTCGTCTCGCTGCGTGAGGCCCTTCTTGAACGACTCGGCCGAGTTGCCCAGCGTTCCCTTCAGCTTGGCAAATTCGCCCGTCGCCGCATCCACTTTCTTGAAGGCG
The DNA here is from genome assembly GCA_029259995.1 of Phycisphaerae bacterium. GTDB lineage: Bacteria > Planctomycetota > Phycisphaerae > UBA1845 > UTPLA1 > ECT2AJA-110-A. Next base: position 5,812 of record JAJDEC010000451.1, on the reverse strand, counting down.
GCCTCCCATGCGGCATCGCTGTCGAAAATGGATGAAAGATCCCACTTGTGGCGCGTGTCAATCTGATCGCGCGTCATGGGCCCCGACGGCTTCGCCGCGGGTTCCGCCACTGCCAGTTTCATTCCGCCGAATCCGACTGAAGTCATCGCTGTCATCCATGCACCTATGGTTAGAATTCGAGTTACCGGAATACATCGGCTGGAAATTGCCACGTGTCCACCTCCGAAATACAGGACCACTGAACGGCCTGTGGGGTTTATCGCTACCTGTCCGGCCAACCTTCATGTTGGCCGACGAGAATACAGTACCCGTCCGGATCGGCGACGCGAATTTCGCCCTCGTCCATGTAGTCCGGGTGCGAAATCTCGAAAACGACCCGGCGGCCTTTGTTCGGGCCGGCCTGTCCGCAATACGCGCCGCCGTCGCTCACGCCGCCCGCAAGCAGCCGCTTGCGCAGGGCCTTGAGGTCTGTCGTGTACATGTAGAGCAAAACGGCCTGCTGCTCGGGAACGACCGGATCACTTGCTTTGGCGAACATGACTTCGGCGACACGATCGCCAGCGCCCGATCCCCAGACATGGCCCCAGAACGCGCCGCCGTCGCCCCCACGTAGAACGTGATTCTCATCCAGGCCTAACAGGGCGTAGAAAGCGACGGACGCTTCGACATCTGCAACATGCAGGAAAGGAACGGCGCGATGGACGCCGGATGCAGGGCTTTTCGGCGACTGTTTCCCCATGGCGGGACGACTCCCCTTCCTGGTCGACTCGCCGTGCGCCCTCTGCATTTCATGCAGAATCAGGCGCCGACGGTTTCCGGCTTCTTGCCGGTTTTTTTGCCGGCGTACTCCGCGTTCCACACGCTCATGATCTCGTCCGCGCCCTTCAGGCCGTACGTTCGCGGTCGGGGCGGAATCAGGCTCGTATCGACTTCTTCGTAGCTGATCTTCGGTCCGCTCGGCGTGTACTCAGCGATTGTGGTCTTGAGCCACTTGTCGTTGTTCGCCTTGAATTCGCTGCACCAGCGGCGGGCCTGTGTCTTCAGATCTTCTTTGCTGTCGGGATCGAGACCGTCGATGGCAAAGGCGGGCTTGTAGTGGGCGCCGCGGCATTCGTCGCGCTGGAGCGCGCCCTGGGCAATGACTTTCGCCATGAGAATCATGTCCCCCAGGGCGCGTGTGAATGACAGGTTCTGATTGGTCCATTGACCGCTGTCGGCCAGGGGCGTGCTCTTGTATCGCTCGGCAATCTCGTCGATCTTTTCTATTGTCTTCTTGATCTTGTCGTTGTGGCGAACGACTGTGCAGTTTTCCGTCATCGTTCGGCCCAGCTCGTCATGCAGCTTGTAGGCGTTCTCGTTGCCCGTTCGGGCGACGAGTTCTTCCATATGATCCTTGTGGGATCGTACGGCGGCGTCGAACACGGACTGCGGCATGTCGAAAGCGCTGGTCTTGAGCGATTCGATGTACGTCTCGACGGACGATCCCGTGATCAGGCCCTCGAAGATACACGACAGCAGCGAATTCGCACCCAGGCGATTCGCTCCGTGATATTGGTATTCGCACTCACCGATCGCGTACAGGCCCGTGATGTTCGTCATGTGGTTGTTCGGCGCGCCCTGAACGAGGCCGCCCGATTGCTCGCACTTGGCGTAATCGACCCAGAGACCGCCCATGGAATAGTGCACAGCCGGGAAGATCTTCATGGGGACAACACGCGGATTCACGGCCTGAAACTTCTCGTAGATATTGAGAATGCCTTCGAGCTTCTTGTGCGTCGAACTCGGCAGATGCGTCAGATCGAGGTAGACACAGAGTCGATCTTTTTCGACGCTTTGACCGCCGTTGACGCAGACATCGAAGATTTCGCGCGTTGCAATATCGCGCGGCACGAGATTCCCGTAGGTCGGATAGCGCTCTTCGAGGAAATAGTAGCGCTCAGATTCGGGAATCGAGATCGGATCGCGCGAATCCTGCGGCGTTCGCGGTACCCACACGCGGCCGCCCTCGCCGCGGGCGCTTTCGCTCATCAGGCGAAGCTTGTCGGCGCCGGGCACGGCCGTCGGATGCACCTGCATGAATTCGCCGTTCGCATACTTCGCGCCCTGCTTAAAGACGCGGGCGTTGGCGCCGCCCGTGCAGATCATCGACATCGTGCTTTTGCCGAAGATCAGGCCGTTGCCGCCCGTGCCGAGCATGACGGCGTCGCCGCGCAGCTCACGGACGTTCATCGAGAACATGTCCTGCACGACGCAGCCGCGACAGACGCCGGCTTCATCCTTGATGATACCGAGGAATTCGAAGTACTCGTACTTCGTGATCATGCCCTCCGCTTCCCAGCGGCGGCATTGTTCGTCGAGGGCGTAAAGCAATTGTTGGCCTGTCGTCGCGCCGGCGAATGCGGTTCGCTTGTAGAGCGTGCCGCCGAAGCGCCGGCGATCGAGATGGCCTTCCTTCGTGCGATTGAACGGCACGCCGAGGCGATCGAGCAGATCGATGACTTTCGGGCCCCAGTAGGCCATTTCCTTGACGGGCGGCTGATGATTGAGAAACGCCCCGCCGTAAACGGTATCGTCGAGGTGCTTCCATTCGTCATCGCCGAGGGCGCGCGTTGCGTCGTTGACGCTGTTGATGCCGCCCTGTGCGCAGACGCTGTGCGAGCGCTTGACGGGCACCATGCTGACGAGATCCACTTTGATGCCAAGCTCGGCGAGCTTCATGGCGCCTGCCAGGCCTGCCAATCCCCCACCAACGACGACGACTCTTTTTTCAGCCATGATTGCCTTGCTCTATCGAAGTATGTTAATCGCGTTGCGTATTCGTATTGCTTGTTCCGTGCACGATCAGTGACTCGTGCCTGCCTCGTGCTGCGCTGACTCCGTCGATTCGCTGACAACGGCAGTCTTGCCGTCGCGATCATCCCAGCCCTTGAGCGTGTGGGCATCGGCATTGGCGAATGCGACCAGACTCGCGGCCCCCCATGCGAAGAGGACGACGCCCAACCCCGCGGCCCCCATCGACACGCGCTTCTGCGCCTTCTCGCCGACAGTGATTCCCCACGTGATGCAGAACGTGAATATGCCGTTTCCAAAATGGAAGCAGGCGGCGGCCAGACCAATGACGTACATAGTCAGCGTAACGCCCGCCGGCATCGTCATCCCGAGCGCGTGCCATTCCATCAGGCCGCGTCGCGTGATTTCGAACTTGTCCGGGATACTGTCATCCAGGAACGGCACGCCGCCGAACCAATGCGCGAATCGGAACTTGGCGAGATGGACAATAATGAAGACGAATGCGATGTAACCCGTCATTCGCTGCAACGTGAATCGCTTGTTCCCCATGTAGGGATATTGCGCGACGTTGTGCTTCGCCGACATCGCGATCTTGACGCCGTAGAGCGCGTGGAACGCTATCGGCAGGAAAATGCCGAAGATCTCCAGCAGCGTCAGATACGGCATGCTGTGGAGGAAATGCACGTGCTCGTTGAATGTCTCCCGACCGCCGTAAGCCGCCATGGAGTTTGTCAGCATGTGCTCGATCAGGAACGCGCCGATGGGCACGATTCCCGAGAGTGAGTGTAATCTGCGGAGCAGGAAGTGATTCCGCGCTTCCAACGATTGCGGTGCGGACGCCGATTCAGCCAACTTTTCACACCCTCTATCTCGAGATTCGCGATGAGTCGGACCGCGCCAGCGACGACTCTCGCAATCAGTCAGTCGTACATAGAACAGATAGCTAGCCTACGACCCGAATTCCACAGCGTCAACGTGAACAAATTACTTGAAAATACCGCAATTCAGCACGCAGAAATCGAGGGTGCACTAGGCTTCCAGTCGTCTGGCCGCGACAACCCCGAGCCAGACAGCCAACAGGCCCAGGCCGACGCTGGCCGCGAGGTAGAGCGTCGCCCGCATTGTGGCCCCCGACTTGAACAGATCGAAGACCTCCACGGCAAACGTGGAAAACGTCGTGTAGGCGCCGAGGAAGCCGATCGTGATCGCAAGGCGGACGCCGTCGGATACTGTTTTGTCCCGAAGCCACGTGATCACGGCGGCGAGCAGAAAACAACCCGTCAGATTGACGACGAGCGTTCCATACGGAAAACCACGAGGTGCGACGGCGTTGACACCCAGCGTCACGCCGAATCGAAGCACGGCCCCGACGAAGCCGGCGAGACCGACGAGCCCTGCATTGATAAGCCAGACCATCCAAAATCTCCAAAGGTATGTCGTGCCATCGCCAACGGGCGGCGATGCAACTCGTTCGCGACTCCGTGACTATGTCCTGCACCTTGAGAGACGATACGTCCCGACGCGTCGCTGCTCCCAGATCGGCGTCGCCGGCGTGAATCGCTTCGAATCGGCCTCCGCAGGTCGAATGATGATGCTTGTCGATCCATCTGCGGGCCGAACGACACGCCCTGTTGGATCAATCACGATGGGCACGCCGTCTTCCTCGCCAACGCACAGAAACACGCGATTTTCCGCCGCGCGAGCACGAATCAGGGACACATCCGGCTCGCCGCCGAATGCGACAATGACCTGATGTTGCTGCAGTGCCAAGAGTCGGGCAAAGGCAAACGTCTCCAATTGCGACGTGGTAAGCCGACCGGTCCGCACGCCCTCGCTCGAAAGCCGATCGAAGAAGCCCCGCGTGCCTTTCGAAACATCGAACGAGATCACGCGTTCCGGATCATTCGGCAAGTTGGGATGTGGATCGGCGAGAAGCTGATCGAGAACGCTGTCTTCCAAATCCGGCAACTCGCCCGGCGCCGGCGTGATCTCCGCGATAACCATCGCGTCTCCGTCGATTGGCGCCTGGGCGAGCGTTCTCCCCTGCGAATCGACGATCATGCTCTGGCCGACGTAGCCCATTCGGCTCTGTTCACGGCCGCTCTTGGAGCAGCTGGCGAAGGGGACGCCGAACTCCAACGCCCTCGCCCGAACCAGGAACTCCGGCTGAATGTTGCAGTATCCGCCAGTCCCCAGCGCTGCGTTGACCCAGGCTGTGGGCTGCACGATGAATTCCGCTCCGCGAGCGACAAGCGTCGCCGCGATCTCGGGCATTCGCAGATCCGCACAGATGAGCACGCCCATGCGTCGCCAGGGCGTATCGACGACGAGAGACTCCTGCCCGGGCTTGAACCACTCGTTGTCGCAATCCCAGAGAAACTGCTTGCGGGCGATCCCCAAGCAGGTCCCGGTGCGATCGAAAACGGCGGCGCTGTTGAACAGATCGTCGCCGCGCTCCTCGACGAATCCCGCCACGATCCAAACGCCAAGTCGTCCTGCAAGATTGCCGAACCGCTCGACGACAACCGCGGATCTTGCAATGTCGTCCCGCCAGTATCGATCCGTGGACTCAAGCAGATAGGACGGATAGGCGATTTCCGGAAGAACCATGAGCTCCGCGCCGGTGGCGGCCGCATCGCAGGCCAGCGATTCCAGTGCGGGCCAGACGTCGGCGGCGGAATCCATGGATTTCGCTTCAAGTTGGCAGCAGGCGATCTGCATCGTACGCAATAGTCAACTCGCTATGGGTCCGATTGGCAAAACACGGCGTTCGTCTGGCGACGATATACTGCCATTCCATATAATCCCGCCATTCGGCGATGACCCGCATCGCCCATGGATTGACAGGCAGGCATGGCAAAACGCGACTACTACGACATCCTCGGCATCAAGCGATCCGCGACACAGGACGAAATCAAGCGTTCCTATCGCAAGCTCGCCAAGCAGCACCATCCCGACCAGAACAAGGGCGACAAGGCATCGGAGCAGCGATTCAAAGAGGCCCAGGAAGCCTACGCCATCC
>JAJDEC010000046.1 GCA_029259995.1 Phycisphaerae bacterium | reverse complement strand
GGGGGCCGTGCCCGGCGCTGTTCACGACGGCGTTGATCGTGCCGAACGCAGTCATCGCCGTGTCAACCAATCGCTTGAGATCGTCCGGCTGCAGATTGGATCCTGTCACACCGACGCCGCCCAGTTCCGCGGCCAGCGCCTCGCCGCGTCCCGAGGACGACAAGATGGCAACCTTGTAGCCAAGCCCCGCCAGCTTGCGCGCAATTGCGGCCCCCATACCGCTGCCCGCCGCCGTGATCAATGCAACCTTGGATGCCATCACTTGTGTCTCCCATGACTCAGTCGTTCGACCTGATCCTGCCCCGTATTCTATGCGACTTCATGCTCTGGGGCTCATGTCGCGCAGTAGTATAGACCATTCGCGCTGGCGCGCTGTGGTACAGGCTAATCGCCTGTACAAATCGCCATTCACGATTTCCTCATGTACAACCCGACAATCCGATGTTGCCTCAACACCCATCGCACACGATGATCTCAACCGAGTCCACTACGCACGCCTGCGAACCACTCGGAGCCATCGGTGTCGCCACGCCAAGCACGACAATTCAAGACGGGAACCATCCTCGTCGCGCTCGCCATCACGACATCCATCGGCCTGACAACCTACAAAGCCGCAACAGCACCCATCACGTATGACGAAGCGTACACCTACCTTCGCTTCTCCCGAAAACACACGAACCAAATCCTCAGCGACTATCAATACCCCAACAACCACATCCTCCATACGCTCGCCGTTCGCCTCTCGACGCGCACGTTCGGCGACGAACTGTGGGCGATCCGACTCCCCGGCCTCCTCGGCGGTTTCGCCCTTCTCGCAGGCGTCGTAACGCTCGCCCGACGATTCGACGAACCCGTTCGCAGCGGTTGGCCCATCGCCGTGGCGTTCCTGCCCGTCGTGATGGAATACAACGGCCTCGCCCGCGGCTACAGCATCGGGGCCGCGGCCTGCTTCTGGGCCGCGCTGCTGCTCATCGACGCGCTGGAGATCGAAAAGACTCAGTCTCGCCGATCCCGGCGCAATGACATTCGCCTCATCCTGGTCGGCGCGATGCTCGGCGTCGCCGCCGGATGCGTTCCGACATTCGGCGTGTTTGTCGCCGGACTGCTTGCCGCCACACTACTGCTGCGCTTGTTGACGATCCGACCCATTCGATTGCGAAGCGCCGCCGGCGACGCATCCCTGATCGCGCTCGGACTCATCCCCGTTCTGCTTGTCGCGTACGGCCGCGTCCGCATGAAGCCGCGAGAATGGCCCTGGGGCTTCGGCGACTGGCAATCCTGTAACCGGGCCTTCTGGGAACACACGCTGGCGTTGCCCGATGCGATGGGCACACAATTCGCCCTGGCCGCGTCGACCCTCATCGCCGTCTCGACAATTGTCGCTTGCGCCGCATCCTTTCGGACGCGCCATGCACCAACGCAGTTTCTCCTTGCAACATTCATCTTCGGCGTGGCCGCCCTCATCAGCGCCCGCGCAATTCTCGCCACAGTCTGGCCCCTGCCGCGAACGATTCACTGGCTCGCACCGTTCTCCATATGGGTCATACTCATCGCAATCACGTTCCTCCTGCGATCGCGCAAAACCGCCCACATCGCGAGCGCGGCGATCGTCGCAACAATCGTTTCGTGGAGTACGACACGATACGACAGTCGACGATTCGCGGGCTGGGAAGACAATGCCGCCGTCCCCGCCGCGCTGGAGTCGATTGATCGCCATGCCGCGGAACAATCGCTTGACACGATCGAAGTCAGCGTCCCATGGCAATTGGATGTCTGTGCGGAATACCGGATACGACATTTGCCGAGGCGCCGCTGGAACCTCTCATCCAATCACGCAACAGCCGCCGACTACTCGATTTCTCTGCCGGGCGATGCCACGACGAGATCCCGGCAGATTCTCTTCGAGGATCCGGAATCGGGAATACGCGCGCTGAACCATCATCGATCGGATGAGCCCTCGCCGACACAGTAAGATATGATCTCAGGTGACTGCGAAACTGAATTGACATGCCGCTCTACTGTCCAAACTGCCGCGAACGCGTCTCGTTTATGACGGCGTTTCGAACCCCTGCATGGGGCTCATTCGCATGCACGGCCTGCGGATCCGTGCTCACGATCTCATTCGGCCGCAGAGTCATGGCGGCCGCCGTCTGGGTCGCCATCGTCATCGTGGCCGGCGAATGGCTCGGATTCCACCAATGGGGCCGCTTCGTCAGCTACGCGATCATGGGCGTTTCCCTGATTGCCCTGATTTACTTCTTCGAAAAGATCATCGTGATCGATCGACGCGCCTTCACGTGCATGGAATGCGGATACGATCTACAGGGACTGCCCGATGCCCGCTGCCCCGAATGCGGTACCGCCTTCGATCCCTCGGAACTCGCCAGGATTCGAGCTCGAATCGGCCTCCCGGAGAAAACGCCGCACAATCGATGGATCGCCGTCATCGTCGTGATATTGTTGTCCATGTCGGTCGCCGCGGGTTTCGTCGCGTGGCGAAACTCGGCCGTTGTCCGTCCGGTCGTCGCCCCGACGACATCGAACTCGGCGACCGGATCCCTGCCGACGGCCGACAATCCGGCCTCCCAATAAGACGTCAATTCGTGAATCCCCGCTATCTTTGACGGCCCGATTGCGAAATAATGCCGACATTGCAAGGACGCCGATTGCCGCAGCGCTAAGACCCTGTCAGGTTGCTTGCAACACGAATGGCTTGCGACGGCCGTCCGCAGCTGACGCACACGGCATGAATCAAGTGCCTCGAATTGAGTGCACGATCGTGAAAGGAACTCCGCTTGTTCGCCAGTAGTCAACCCGAAGCCATCCCGCTCGCCCTCGCCGCCATCCTCGTGCTCGGCGTCGGCTCGCAATGGCTCGCCTGGCGAATCGGTCTGCCATCCATCCTGCTGCTCCTGTCCGCCGGCATCGTCGTCGGTCCGTGGCAAGGCTGGCTTCAGCCTGACCAACTGTTCGGCGACCTGCTCCTGCCCGGCGTCTCACTCGCCGTCGCACTCATCCTCTATGAGGGCGGCCTCTCGCTGAAAATCTCCGAACTGAAGAAAGTCGGCGCCGTCGTTCGCAACCTCGTCACAATCGGCGCCGGCATCACATGGGTCGGTAGCGCCGCCGCCGCCCACTTCGTTCTCGATCTGTCGATGCCCCTGTCGGCCCTGCTCGGTGCCGTCCTTGTCGTCACGGGCCCGACCGTCATCGGTCCGTTGCTCCGCCATATCCGACCGACAGGCTCCGTCGGCTCGATCCTCAAGTGGGAAGGCATCGTCATTGATCCCATCGGCGCCCTGCTCGCCGTTCTCATCTTCGAAGCACTCGTCATCGGCAAGGCGTCCGAAGCGGCCGGCTTCGCCGCATTCGCCGTAGCGAAGACCATTGTCTACGGCGGCGGAATTGGTATCGCGACGGCGGCCCTCCTCACACTCGTCCTCGCGAAATACTGGCTTGCTGATCACCTGCAGAATGCCGTCTCACTGATGCTCGTCATCGCCGCGTTTACCGTCTCAAACTTCCTGCAGGAAGAATCCGGCCTGCTTGCTGTCACAGTCATGGGCTTCGTCCTCGCCAACCAGAAGAAAGTGGACGTCGCCCACATCGTTGAATTCAAGGAAAACCTGCAGGTACTCCTGATATCCAGCCTCTTCGTAATTCTCGCCGCCCGCCTGAAACCCGAAGGCCTGACGGCGATGGCGTCCAAGGACCTTCTGTTCATCGTCTTCCTGATCGTTATCGTGCGACCCGTCAGCGTCTTTGCATCGACGATTCGCTCCAAACTCACGATCCGCGAAAAACTCTTCCTCAGCTGGATGGCTCCGCGCGGCATCGTCGCCGCCGCCGTGTCTTCCGTGTTCGCGCTGAAACTCGCCGACAAGGGATACGCCGGCGCGGAACAGATCGTGCCGACAACATTCATCGTGATCATCGCAACCGTCGGCGTGTACGGCCTGACCGCCTCGTTCGTCGCGCGACGATTGAAACTTGCCGAGGCCAATCCGCAGGGGATCATTTTCGTCGGCGCCCAGGACTGGGTGCGACAAGTCGCCAAAGTTCTCAAGGAACGCAAGTACCGCGTCTTTCTTGTGGACAACAACTGGGAGAACATCAACGAAGCCCGCATGCTGGGCCTGTCAACCTACGCCGGCAGCATTCTCGATGAGAAACTGCTGTCGACGATCGACCTCGGCGGCATCGGTCGCATCCTCGCCCTCACACCCAACGACTGGGTCAACACGCTCGCACTTCAGAAATTCGAACACGTGTTCGGGAAGGTCAACTGCTATCAGCTGCCGCCGGAGGAAGACACGCTGAAACGCCGCAAGGAACACAAACACATCCACGGCCGTCTCCTCTTCGAAGAGTCCGCCACGTACGACGCAGTCCGCATGCGCGAATTCGACGGCTTCACAATCAAGGCCACACGACTCAGTGAAGAGTTCAATTACGACGACTACCAGGAACAGTATCGCCAGTCGGCCATGCCGATGTTCGTCATCGACTCGAAGAATCGCCTGACTGTCGTCACCGCAAAAGATGGTCCCCATCCGGAAGCCGGCCACACAATCATCGGCTTCGTCAAAGAGCGCAAACGCCCCGACACAGTCCCCGTTCGAACCACCAAGCCCGCCCCCGCGTAATTGGGTGCCACTGCTGTGTCAGCAGTGACGAGATAAGAAAACGCTCAGCCGCCGCCAGAATGCGACCACCAATCAGAATCGCGACAGCGTTCAGAGCCGCGACCGTCAGGGAGTCGGTCGCACGTAGCCTGTCAAACGTCGCGTCACCCGATCAACGAGCGCCGCCGTCCGCCGCAGCCATCGTTTCTCGTCGACGTGGACCGATTGAAAATACCGACAGTCGCTCGACCACTTGCTGACGCGCGTGGCTCGGAACGGGGAGCGACACACGCAACTTGGCCACAATCCCCCGACCCCGCTACACTCTTCAGCATGACACCGTCGAGGAAACTCCGACTGACCAACTACGCCAGTTGCGCTGGCTGAGCCGGCAAGCTCCCCGTGGAGTCCATGGTGCAGGTGCTGCGCCAGTTGCCGAAACCCAGCCATCCGGACCTGTTGGTCGGACACGAGCACTTTGACGACGCAGGCGTATTCCGCCTGGACAGCCAGACTGCGCTCGTGCAGACGCTCGATTTCTTTCCCCCGCTCGTGGACGATCCCTACACGTTCGGTCGGATTGCCGCGACCAATGCGCTCTCCGATGTCTACGCCATGGGCGGCGAGCCGATGACGGCCATGAACATCGTCGGCTTCCCCGACAAGGACCTGCCGATGGAAATCCTCGGCGACATCCTTCGCGGCGGCGCGGAGCGCGTCACAGCCGCCGGCGCCGTCATCGTCGGTGGCCACAGCGTCCGCGACAGCGAAGTGAAGTACGGCCTCAGCGTCACCGGCCGCGTCCATCCGGATCGCATCATCACCAACGCCGGCGCCCGCGCCGGCGACAAGATCGTCCTCACAAAACCCATCGGAAGCCGTACCCTCACCAGCGCCGCCCAACAGGACAAGATCACCGAAGC
>JAJDEC010000450.1 GCA_029259995.1 Phycisphaerae bacterium | reverse complement strand
GGGCATGAGCATGGCGATGCTGCCGGTGATCAGCAGGAAGAGGATGATTGCGGTTTTGGGCGGGTTGCGATTCATTTCAATGCCTCGTAATACACAAACCGCTTCGAACCCCACATCAGCAGCATCGTCAGCACGAGAATGATCACGAGTAGCAGCCATGCCATCGCCGAGGCATAGCCCATCTCATGCAGGTCGAACGCCCGGTTGTACAGCGACACGACATAAAACCGCGTCGCGTCGCCCGGTCCGCCGCCCGTCATCACATACGCCTGCGTGAATACCTGGAACGACGTGATGATTGCGATAACGACGTTGAACAGGATGACGGGGCTGAGCATCGGCAGCGTCACGTTGACAAACTTCCGCCAGCCGACGGCGCCGTCGATGTCCGCCGCCTCGTACAGATCCTTCGGAATCCCCTTGATGCCGGCGAGGTAGACCATCATCGCGCCGCCCATCGCCCACACGTTGATAATGGCGAACGCCGGAACACCCCACGCGTCCGCGTCCTTTTCCAGCCAGCGTGGCGGCGCGTCGCTGAAGAACCAGATCGGTTCGAGCAGCGCGTTGAGCAGGCCGTAGTCGTGATGAAATACCCAGCGCCACATGATGGCCATGCCCACGCCCGCAAGCACACTCGGCAGATACCAGATGGCGCGGAACACGCCGATGGAGCGCCACTCGCGCGCCAGCAGCATCGCTGCGAATAGCGCGATGAGTTGCCCCGAAGGAACGGCGAGCAGGGCGTACCAGGCCGTGATCCTGAGAGAGTGCTGAAAGGCCTTGTCGTGATAAAGGCTGCGGAAATTGTCGAGACCAACCCATTTCGCGGTTTCCAGCGGCGCCATGCCGCTCCAGTGCATGAACGCCAGCAGCAGCGACATGATCACGGGGAACGTCGTGAAGGCGGCGAAACCGATGAGCCACGGGCTGATCATCATCGTGCCCGCGAGTTCCTCCTGGAATCCGAACCCGCGCGATCGCCGACGCCACCAGAACGTCGCCGCGAGAACGACGATCGCCCCGAGCGGAAACACAATCCATGCAGTCACGGTCCGCCACGACACGCGCGCGTAGTGCAACTCGCGCTCGCGACGAACGCCGTTTTCCTTCCACTCCGCTGCGATCTGATCCATGGCCCTGTCGACGGATTTGTTCTGCTTGTAGATGTCCTCAAGCCGCACGCGAAACTGGTGCATGAATTTCGGATCGGCCGGCCAGTCGATCACGCGGGCATGCTCCGCCGCATCGAGATACACACGCCAGTTCTTCGGCGACTGGCCTTCCTGCTTGAACGCATCGCTGTAGGCGACGCTCTTCAACACGGGAATCGCCAGCCCGGCTTCGCACATGCGCCGCTGACCGCGAACGCTGTTCATGTACTTGACGAATCGCCACGCGGCGTCCTTGTGCGGTGTGTCGCGCGCGATGGCCCATGCGGCCGTGAATACGCCGTTTGCGGGCGGCGAGTCCTCGGCATGCGGCATGGGTGCGAAATCCCACTCGAAGTCATCGATCAGTCGATAGGTCGGCACTTTCCAGCGGCCGAACGGTCCCGCGAATCCAACGTTGCCCGCGAGGAAGGGCTCGAGCCCCGTCTCCAGCTGCGTCTTGGCGCTGACCAGCGTTCGCGATTCGTCATGAAACCACTCTTGAAGTTTCGTCAGCGTCTTTCGAACGTCAGGATCGTTCAGATGAAACGTCAGCCAGTCGGCGTCGGCAAATCGCTGGCTGTGTGTCCAGAGCCAGATGCGGACCATCGCTTCCCACGTGACGAAGTCGGCGCCGTAGCAGCCGGGAAGCCTCGCCACCTTTCGTGCGGCTTCGTGGAATTCATCCCAAGTCCAACCCGCCGACGACGGCGGATCAACGCCGGCGCGCCGAAGCAGATCGATGTTGTAATAGAAGCCGACGGTCGTAAAGTCCTTCGGCAATGCGATGAGCTGGCCGGTGCCGACGAGCTGCGATTCGGCGTCGAAACGGAATGAATCCAGCGACGTTGGGAAATAGTCGGACAGGTCGACCGTCTCGCGACCTTCGCGTTTGTCCTCGTCGATCAGGGCCTGCAGATCCGCGAGCAGATCTTTCGATGCGAAGTCGGCAACTTTCTCGTAGCCAAGATAGAACGCATCCGGCGGATCACCGGCGGCGAACATCGTCTGCAACTTGGTGTTGACGATAGCCGCCTGACCGAGATTGGTCCTTCGGATGCGGATGTCGGGATTCTGCGCTTCGAAGTCGCGCACGAGATCCGCGACGATCGCGTCTTCGTTATTCTCGCCCCAGTGAATGACGGACAGCTCGATTTGATCAGGCCCCAGCGCCTCGCGCCGCCACGGTCGTGACAAGACCCAATAGAATGCCCACAGGACCAGCGCAAGCGCGATCAATGCGATCAGCGAACGCATGGAGAATCGAACGGCTTTGCCGAGTGCTGCGAGCATGAATTCCATCGATGCCCCGGCCGGAATGCAGCCCGGGCGAGTTTCGTTGCGTCAGTTCGTACCGGCGTGCCTGACGATGGTGAAAATCGAGCCGCTGCGCGGTGCGAGCATCGTCCCCTTCAGCCGACCGGATGCGACTTTCAAGTTCGACGCCTTGCGATCCGGCTTCGGCTGAATCTTTGCGCGCGCCGTCATGTCGCTTCCATCGGGCAGCACAAGTGTGCACTGCGATTGATCATCGAGCTGGACCACGCCGGCGCCATCCGGCCACGTGACGGGTACATCGAGGTCGCACGGTTCGTCACTGCCGTTCAGAACGACAAGGACCGACTCGCCGCCAAGCGTTCGCGAATAGGCGAAGATCCGCTTCGCGTCATCGACATGCACGGGTTCGTAGTCGCCAAGCTGAAGCGCCGGATACGTGTGGCGAATCGCCATCATCCATCGATAGTGTTCGAGAACGTCGGACTCGACTCGCTCCTCCGCATCTTCGTAGGGGAGCAGATCCGGCCAGAGCATCGGCTTGCGATCCGACGGATCATCGGCGCCGTACATGCCGACTTCATCGCCGTAGTAGACCATCGGCGCGCCCAGAAACGTCATCTGGATCGTCGACAGCATCTTGAGTTTTCGATACGCGTCAGTTGTCGGCTTGCTCGTGTTGTAGTTCGGTCCGTTGTCCTGGATGCGATTCGCCTCGTCGTACTC
>JAJDEC010000449.1 GCA_029259995.1 Phycisphaerae bacterium | reverse complement strand
GAGCACATGGACGACAGCGGGCTCTGGGCGACGATTCTGGCGGACAGTCTCTCGCCGCGAAGCAGTGCCGCCAAACGGGACGAGATTCGTCAGATTGTCCTGGCGCTCGGCGGCTTGAAGGAAAGCCATCGCCGGGTTGTGACGCTGGCCTTTGTCGATCAGATCTCCATGCTGGAGATCGCCGATCAGCTTGAGATCTCCCGTGCGGCGGCGTCGATGCTCCTGATGCGTGCGATTCGGACGTTGCGTCGCAATTTGACGGGCGACAGCGAAATACGTGATGACGATGCCCCTCGATCCCACAACAACGTGTGACGACGACGGACTGCCGGCCGACGAGATTGAATCGGCGCTGGCGGCCTATCAGGCGGGATCGCTTTCGGCATTTGATCGACTACTGGAACGGCACGACGGCGGCTCGTCCAACCTCTGCGAGATGCTCGGCGAATTTGCGGCGCTGTCCGCTTTCGGAACTGAGTCGCACGTCGTGATTCCCGGATACGAGACGATTCGCGAGCTGGGGCGGGGCGGCATGGGCGTCGTCCTTGAAGCCCGTCAAACGCGGACGGATCGAATTGTCGCCGTCAAGCTGCTTCCCCACTGGGCCACGGCGGCGCAGCGGCACGATCGGCTGTTTCGCCGCGAACTGCAAACCCTGTCCAAGCTGAATCATCCGAACATCGCGATGTTGTTTGACGCCGAACAGACGGCGGACGGGCTGAGTTTCATCGTGATGGAACGGATCGACGGCGAGACGCTCGACGCATTCGTGGAAGGGCTGAATTCCGCGGACGCCGATGATCGGCGACGCCTGCTGCGTCTATTCATAGACGTCTGCCGTGGTATTGCGTTTGCGCATCAGAAAGGTGTCGTGCACTGCGATCTGAAGATGAAGAACGTGATGGTCACATGCGACGGCCGCGTGAAGGTGCTGGATTTCGGCTTGGCGCGACTGCTTGATCCCGAGCTCGGCGGCTCCGTGTCCTTGTCCATGGAGGGGAGTGTCGTCGGGACTTTGGCGTATCTGAGTCCGGAACAGGCGCGCGGGACGATCGACGAGATCGATACGCGCAGCGATGTGTATTCACTGGGCGTGATTCTTTACGAACTTCTTGTGGGCGCATTGCCGTACGCCGTACGCGGCCGGCCGTTTCCGGAGATCGTTCAGACGATTTGCGATACGGAACCGGCGAGACCACGCCAAAAACGTCCGGGTCTTCCCGCGGATCTGGAGACAATCGTTCTGAAGGCGCTCGAGAAGTCGCCGGATCGGCGATACCAATCGGCGGACGCCCTGGCGAACGACATCGAGCGATTCCTCGGCGGGCTTCCTATCGAGGCGAGACCGGCAAGCGTGGCGTACCAGGCGACGCGGTTCGCGATGCGTCACAAGCTACTGACGATTTTCGGCCTGACGCTCGTGCTGCTGATGATCGCGTCGTCGATCATCTTCGCCATGCAGTCGCGGCGGATTGCGGCGGAGCGCGACAATGCGATTCGCGTGTCCAACTACGTCGCGAGCATCTTTGAGACGCTCGATCCGATTGAAGTGGGATCGGATGTGCCCGTGCGCGACTTGTTGGATCGTGCGGCGGCGAGTGTCGACGCGGAAGTCCGGGGACGACCGAAGGTGCAGGCACGCCTGCACGAAACGCTGGGGGACGCGTACCTGGCGCTGGGTGTTTACGAGGACGCCTATCGGGAACACAAGGCCGCGATGGAAATTCGTCGGGATTGTCTCGGGGAAGATCACGTGGACTACGCAAGGTCGCTGGATCGCGTGGCGCGTGTCTATGCCGGGGATGTCGCGGAACGGAATGCATTCGCGCGAAAGGCCATGGAGATTCGGCGCGATCTCCTCGGCGACGACGATCCGGCGGTGGCCGACAGTTACGAAACGCTGATGCGATTTCACAAGGATGACTTCGATGAGATGATTCGACTGAGTCAGCTCGCGATCGCCATACGTCGAAAACACGTGGATCGGCCGAGGGAATTGGGGCGTACGCTCAGCCAATACGGCGGACTGCTGGTCGAGGCGGGCGAATACGACGCGGCGGAGCCGGTGCTCGAAGAAGCGTTCGATGTGCTTCGTGCGTTGTTGGGCGAGACGCATTTCGACGTCGTGTCGGTTCTGACGGATATCGGAGAGATCCACCTGCGGCGCGGCGACTACGACGAGGCGGAGACGGCGTTTCGCAGGCAGGTCAGCGCCTTCGAGCGGAGTTTTCCAAGGGGACATCGGCGACTCGCGTTTGCGATGATTGATCTGGCGTCGATTCTGGAGCTTCGTGGAAACATGAAGGAAACGGAGTCGCTCTATGATGCGGCAATCGACATGATGAATCTTAGTTTCGGCGCCGTCGACACGCTTGTGAAGAATGACTACGGCGTCTTTCTCACGTCACAGGGGCGATATCGCGAAGCGGAGCCTTATGCTCGGGACGTGTATGACGACTGGACGCGAAATGATCCGAGAGTGCGCAATCCCGCGCGCGGCTACGCGGCGCAGAATCTCGGTCGTGTGTTGTTCGAGCTGAATCGGATTTCAGAGGCGGAGACGTTTTTTCGGGAGGCCGAAGGCGTCTGGCGAAAAGTGCATGACGGCAGGCATCCGAAGCTGGCCGTCGCGTTGACGGGATTGAGCGACATTGCAACGCTGCGCGGTGAAAACGCGCAAGCCCATGCGCTATTGGAAGAGGCCCTGGGAATTCGACAGGCGCGACAGGGGCAACGGCATCATGAGGCGGCGTTGAGCGCCGTGCGTCTCGCGCTGGCGGAACAGCGGCTCGGCATGGAGGGCGCGATGGAGCGAGCGCGCGATGCCGTCGCGATTCTGGAGGCGCGATTTGGTCGACGCAATCCACTGACGTCATGGGCCCTGGTCCGACTGGCACGAATCGCGGCAGACGGCGGGGCCGAGTCGGAAGCCGAATTGCTCTACAACGAAGTCATTGAAATCGAACGCCACTTTGAACGAGAGAATCATCCCACGTTGGCGGATGCGCTGCTCGGGCGCTCCCGGATTTACATTCTTCGCGATGACTGTGGTTCGGCACAGCCGCTTGCTGTCGAAGCGATGTCAATTCGGGAAGCGATCTATACGGCCGGCGATCGACGAATCGGCGAGGCGGCCGATGACCTGACGCGGTGCGCCGGATTCAAACCATCGGTGTCAAGCGAATAAGAAAAGGTTCATCACGGATTTGCGGGGACGATGGCGTATCACGCTCTGGAAGCTGGATTGTGCGCCGCGAAGGATCCCGGAGGGATCCATTGAGAATAGCCCAGCGATTTATCGCTTGGGCACGCTCCAAATACCAGTTTCCGTCCCGGTGGGACGGATCGAGTGCCACGCGCCTGGCTCACGCCGTCCCTCCGGGACGGCAATGCGTTAGAAAAATCTCGGCGCAATCCCAGCCTTGAAAAAGGCTGGGCTATTTTCATGTCGTCCCTACCGGGACTTGGTGGAATGCAGCCGCAGCGTCGACAAGCGCCGTCATCGGTCCCCGCAAACCCGTGAAGAACCATAAAAAAAGAGGCGGGAATCACTCGATTCCCACCCGTTGGATTTGATCAGTTGTCTCGGGCAGCCCTACGGCATCATCGCGGGAAAAGTTGCCGGCGACTGCGGAACGCCGAGGATGTCGAATGCCGCGTCGAATTCCGTTTGGGGACCGAAGACGGCGGACATGTCGGGCATGGGCATCCAGCAGAGCGGCTGCAGGCGTCGGCCGAAGAATCGGAATTGCTTGTCGAGTCCGATCGTCGGGGCCGGTGTATCGGCGGCCTGTGCGGCGCCCATCAATGCCTGCATTCCGAAGAGGCTCTCAGCCAGTTCGCCCAATGAGCTGGGTCGCGGATAGTGAACGAGCTTGATCTCGGCGCTGGGCGGAATGTTTGCCATTTCGCGGACGGCGCCGATCGCATCGTTGATTCCGCCCAGGCGATCGACGAGACCGATCTTGAGGGCGTCGCGGCCCGTATAGACGCGGCCGCCGGCGAGCTTGCGAATTTCGTCCTTCGGCATCTTGCGGCCTTCGGCACAACGATCGAGGAATTGCTCGTAGGTGTCGAGGATCATGTCCTGGATGACTTTTCGATCGCCGGGCGACATGTCGCGATGACCGGAACCGAGCAGGGCGCGTTCGCCGCGCTTCATCTCGAACATGTTGACATCCATGCGATTGAGGCGCGACGCCTGATTCTGCAGCATGGCGATGACGCCGATCGAGCCCGTGATCGTGCTCGGCGATGCGTAGATCAGCCGCGTGGGGGCGGCGATGTAGCACCCGCCGGATGCGGCGACAGTTCCCATGCATGCGATGACGGGCTTTTCCTCGTCGAGTTCGCGGAGCTTCTTCCAGATGATGTCGGAGGCGTAGGCCGAGCCGCCGGGGCTGTCGATGTGCAGCACGACGCCTCGGATGGTCTTGTTCTTACGGATCTCTTCAAGCGTCTTGACGAACGGATCACGCATGATGAGCGACGAGGAAAGACCTGAGCCGAGGTTCATGTCGACGATGGGACCGCGTGCATGAAGGATGGCGATCTTGGGGCCGACTTCCTTGTATTTGTCCTGGGCCTTTTTCATTTCCTTGGTGATCTGCGTGAGCAGGTCCTGGATCGACGTGACGCGGGAGAGGGCCGATGCGCCGTCAGCCGACTTCTTGAACTTCTCTCGGCGAAGGATGCGATCGCGATAGTCGTCGTAATAGCTGATGACATCGACGAGCTTGCGGTTCTTCGCATCCTCGGGCTGAAACAGCGCGAGGTCGATAATGTTCTTTGTCTCGTCTTCGGAAATGTTGCGGCCGTCGGCGATGGCCTTGACATAGTCGCCGAACCAGCTGTCCATGATCTCTTCGAATTCCTCGACGAAATACCTGTTGGGTTCGCGGCTCGTGTTGTAGCCGGGGTACTTGAATGCGCCGGCCGTAATGACTTCGAATTCAATGCCCTGCATCTGATACATGCCTCGCATGAACGGGAAGACGCGGCCCATGCCGGGCAGCGCCAACATGCCGCAGGGGGCCATGGCGACTTCGTCGGTTGCGCAGGCGATCAGGAAACTATTGGGATCGCCGCTGTTCAGGAATGAGCGGACGGTCTTCCCCGACTTGCGGAAGTCGGCGATGCTCCGGCGGAGTTCCTCGATGTCGGGCATGGAGAGACCGACGCCGTCGAGGTCGAACAGGATACCGCCGACTTCGTCATCCCTGGCGAGCTTGTCGAGTCGATCGATGAGTTCCTGCGTGGTGCTGATTCGGCCCGGCAGCGGCACGTTGATCTGTCGCGCGGGGACCAGAAACGCGTCGATTCGGATTTCGACGAGCTTCTTGATGGGATTCGGCTTTTCAGCCTTCTTCGCCTCCGCATCCTTTTCATCGTCGTCGGCGTCGGACTTGTCGTCCGGGCTCGAAACGACATTGACATCCGCCCGGGCGCGAGATTGCGATTGAATCGCATCCGTTGCGACGCCGGCAATCATGATGGACAGCACGGCCAGGTATTGAATCAGGTTTCTGTTCGGCATTTTACGTCTCCTCAGCTCGGCGCAACGGGCTTCGTTTCGTTCGCGCTTTCGTTGTCTGCGTTTCAAGGGTTCCTAGATTTTCGGTGAATCCGACTGTGACGCCTCATCGGCATCGGTCGCTTCCGTTTTCGTTTTCAATACACGATGAATATGCCCTTCGGCGTCGATGTAGATCGTCTTGTAGGCGACGAATTCACCTTCTCGCAGTTTCAGCCGCCAGTCGGCGTCGTTGTCCGACCAGTCGATTTCGTAGAGCGAATCGTCGATGTCTTCGTTGAGTACTTCGTCGTCGGATTTCTTCGCGTCGGACTTTTCGTCAATCGTGAAGGCGGACGCGAATCCCTGGAGGAAGCCGACGTTTCGCTCCCGGAGCCGCAACAGCTGCGGATGGGATGCGAAGTCGACGTAGCCGTCGAGCTCGGCGATGGTTGCGGGCCATCGGCCATAGTCTTTCTTGAAGAGCTTGCAATGATGCTGAAGCACACGCAGGCGGCGACACGCCGTCTGCTCGCGGGCGATGTCCGAGCCCGGATCGGCCGAGGTATTCAACGTCACGCCGGCGATGGCCGGGACGTAAAGGCCGCCGATTGGTACGGGACCCACATGGCGGGCGAGGAACCCGCCGACGCTGATCTTGACGTCGACCTGCGAATCGGAAAGGACGTGAGCGACCT
>JAJDEC010000448.1 GCA_029259995.1 Phycisphaerae bacterium | reverse complement strand
ATGAGTGCCACGCGCCAGGCTCACGCCGTCCCTCCGGGACGGCAATGCGCAGGAAAACGCCCGTCGCAATCCCAGCCTCAAAAGGCTGGGCTATTTTCACGTCCGTCCCTGCCAGGACTTGGTGGAATGCAACCGCCGCGTCGACAAGCACCGTCATCGGTCCCCCCAAACCCGTGAAGAGCCCCCCAAAAAAAGCCGCCCGTTTGCACGGGCGGCTTTGAATTTCAGTCATGCAGGCGGATGACGCTTACTTCATGTTCCGCGCTTTCTCGACGGCGCCTTCGACGGAGCCGACATACATGAATGCCTGCTCAGGCAGATTGTCGTGCTTGCCTTCGCAAATCTCCTCGAAGCTCCGGATCGTATCCTCGAGCTGCGTGTATTCGCCGGCGAAACCTGTAAAGATCTCCGCGACGTAGAACGGCTGGCTCAGGAAGCGCTCGATCTTTCGGGCGCGGGAGACGATCAGTTTGTCTTCCTCGCTCAATTCTTCCACACCCAGAATCGCGATGATGTCCTGGAGATCGCGATAGCGCTGAAGGATTCTCTGCACCTGCTGGGCGATGTTGTAATGGCGATCGCCTACGTACTGCGGATCGAGAATACGGCTCGACGATGCGAGCGGATCGATCGCCGGATAAATGCCCTTCTCGGAGATGCTTCGTGCAAGAACGATGAACGCATCCAGGTGGGTAAATGCCGTCGCCGGCGCAGGGTCCGTCAAGTCGTCCGCAGGGACGTACACGGCCTGCACACTCGTGACGGCGCCCTTGCTCGTGGACGTAATGCGTTCCTGAAGCTCACCCATCTCCGTGCTAAGCGTCGGCTGATAGCCGACGGCGCTGGGCATTCGACCGAGCAGCGCCGACACTTCTGAGCCGGCCTGCGAGAAACGGAAGATGTTGTCGACGAAGAGCATCGTGTCCGCCCCGGATTCGTCGCGGAAAAACTCGGCCATTGTCAGCCCCGACAGCGCGACGCGAAGACGCGCGCCCGGCGGCTCGTTCATCTGGCCGAAGACCATGGCCGTGTGATCGATGACGTTCTTCGTCACACCCTCGGCGGTCTTGAACTCCGCCTCCTGCATTTCGAGCCAGAGGTCGTTCCCTTCGCGGGTCCGCTCGCCGACACCGGCAAACACGGAGTATCCCGAGTGCTCGCGGGCAATACGGGCAATCATCTCCTGAATGATGACGGTCTTGCCAAGCCCCGCACCACCGAAGAGACCTGTTTTTCCACCACGAACGAACGGCGCGAGCAGGTCGATGACCTTGATGCCCGTGACGAGCTGTTCCGTCTTCGGCGTCAGATCGGCGAAGTCCGGCGGCGCATGGTGAATCGGCCGACGCTGCTTCGCGCCGACTTCGCCGCGCCCGTCGATCGGATCGCCGAGCAGATTGAAAACGCGCCCGAGCACTTCGTTGCCGACAGGCACAGAGACGGGACCGCCCGTGTCCGTGATGTCGACGCCGCGCTTGAGGCCGTCCGTACTGCCGAGCGAAATGGCGCGAATGCGACCACCGCCGAGGTGAGACGCGACTTCGCAGACGAGCTTTTCCGTCACCATTTCCGTGCCGACCTGCGTCGTCACGTTGACTTCCAGCGCGTTGTAGAGCGACGGAAGCTTATTTTCCGGGAACTCGGCATCGAGCGTCGAGCCGATGATCTGTGTAACTTTGCCGACGTTGCCGTTTGCAACCATTTGCGAATTCTCCGATATCTGGCGCGGGCCGCGGCCCGCGTCGAACTTTACTTAAGCGCTTCGGCGCCGCCCACAATGTCGAGCAGTTCCATCGTAATCTGGGTTTGTCGAGCCCGGTTGTACTGCCGGGACAACGTCTTGATCATGTCGCCTGCCGCATCCGTGGCGGCCTTCATCGCGATCATTCGGGCCACATTCTCACTCACTGCCATGTCCGTGAATGCCTGATAGAGACGCGTCTTGACCGTCTGCGGCAACAACTTCGCGAGCAGCTGGTCCGGCTCCGGCGAAAAGTCGTATTGAACCGTGGATGTTGATGACGGCTCCGCCCCGCCGACGGCCTCCGCGGACTCATCCCTGCGCAATGGCAACAGGTGCATGACTTCCGGCACCTGCTTGCCTGCGGAAAAGAACTTCATATACACAATGAAGACGTTTGCGATCTCGCCCTGCTTGTAGCGTTCCATGAACGCCGTCGCGAGCGGCTCAACCTGTTCAAAACGCGGTCGATCGTCTATCTCGCGAATCGCATTCGTGACTTTGTGGCCGAAGAATCGGCAATAGGCGATGCCCTTCTTTCCGACAACGTGAATTTCGCTTTCCCGGCCGCCTTCCTTCTCTCGAAGGAAGTGCTCGAACGTACGCAATATGTTCGCGTTGTAGCCGCCGCAGAGTCCGCGGTTCGACGAGAGCACCAACACGACGTCCTTCGTCGCTTCCGTATTCTCTCTCATCAGGTAATGTTCCGAACCGCCTTCCGTGGCCGCCGAAAGCTCCTCCACGAGCTGCGTGATCTTGCTCGTGTAAGGCTTCGTCGCCGTGGCGCGATTGAACGCCTGCTGAAAACGCGCGGTCGCGATCAACTGCATCGTACGCGTGATCTTCCGCGTGTTCGTGACCGCCTTGCGACGCTTGATAATCTGTCGTGCGTTCGCCATGTGTCGTCTATTCCCGGTTGCGGGCGACTAGTGTCGTCGGCCGCGATACAACGTCAGACGCCGGCGCGGACCATCGGCCAGCGTCTCGCATTGCTCGTGTTGATGCTTCAGTGTTTCGTTGAGCCGTGAGGCGTCGTCCGAAGACGGATACCCGGGCAACGGCTTGACTTCCATGACAAGCAGCGGATCGTCCGTCGAATTCAGTCCGACAGGCAGTCGCATCGGCCGCATGATGATGAGCTTCGCCCACGCCGGTACTTCCTCGACAACCGGCAGCAGATAGCCCCGCTTCGGATCGTTGACGAGCATCGTTTGAACGTCGTGGAGTCGGCTGACCATCTGCGTGTCCGGCGGACGCGCGAGGACTTTCGGCAATGCGATCAATTGCGACAGCAACATCAGCCCAAGGCCTGAGACGATCCACGTCGCGTGCCGAGGAATGCAGCTTCGCATGAAAACTGCCAGAATACCGATCGTCGTCGCGAACAGATATTTCGGATGCGTTGCATGGGGAGGCAGCTTGCCAGCGGCGAGCAGAACGACCCAGCCGATCGTCCATGTCGCAATGGCTGCAAAGAGCAATCGGTCCTCGACGCCACGCTTTCGTACGACCCACGCGCCAGCGCCGAACGAAATCACCAGCGGAACGACCGCCGTCCATCCGCCCTGGACTCGCCATGGGAGCGCAACAAAGGCCGCCGATGCGTTGGCGAATACTTCGCGCATCGCGATTGAAATCGATATCGCATCCGAATGCGCGCCCGTGGCTCGAACTGCGAGCAATCTCATGTAGATGACGAACAGCGGCACAATCGATGCAGCCGCGATCGACAATCCGACGATGACCGCGCGGCGATGGGGCCTTGGGCCGCGCCATGCGATCGCAACCAGTGTCGCCGCCCAGACGACGATCCACACGACTGAACCGAGATGTGTCCACATCAGCAGCACGGGCGCGATGGCAATCAACAGCATTGTCGACCGGATTCCACATCCTGTATCGGACAGACGAACCAGCGCGGCAAGACTCAATGCGACGCCGGGAAGCAGCGTCGCGTAATGCCGCAACTCGGTCGCAGCCGCGATAAACGTCGGCGACAGCAGCAATATCGCGAAGATGATTAATCTCGACAGGCCCGTCGCCCGCGGCCACACGAGCCGATCGAGGATGATCGCGGCGGCCAGTAACATGCTCGAGCCGAACAGTCTCAAGTGCGTCTCGTTCGTCACGCCCAAGCGCTGAAGGGTATGCAGCAGCCAGAAGTAAAGCGGCGGATGAATATCGCGCGTCCGCAACGATGCCGTCACATCCGCGAACCCTGTATCGCCTGTCGGCCTGAGCAACGCTTGAATCTCGCCTGCTTGACGAAGGACTTGCGTTTTCGCCAATTGATCGTCGTAGAGCCGCGTCGCCTGTGCGGACTTGCCCGCCGCGGCCAACAACGAAATTGCTTCGTCGTGATCGAGCAGACCTGCCGTTCGCATTTGCGCCGCCCGACCATGCACGATCGCAGCGAACAATGCGATGGCCACAAACGCAATACGCGTCAGCGCACGCGCCCGGGGCGCAACCAGGATGGCTAGGCGCTCGTTCATTTCGCAAGGCGACTCGGTTGGCTGTGGCTCGACGGCTTCTCATCCCGATCCAGTGCTACTTGTTTGTAAATCGTGCCTTGAACGTCTTGATTCCGGCTTCAATCTTGGGCACCAGATCACTCGTCAGTTCGGCCTTCGTGGCGAGTTCCTCCCGAACTTCCGGAATTTCATTGCGGAAGTACTTGAGCAATCCATCTTCGAACGCCTCGACCTGCGGAATGGGCAGATCGTCGATGAAGCCCTTCGCACCCGCAAAGATACTGATGACCTGATCGATGACATCGAACGGCTTGTACTGCCCCTGCTTGAGCAGCTCGACCATGCGTGCACCGCGATCGAGCTGTCGTTGCGTGGCCGCGTCGAGTTCCGTCCCCAGCTGGGCGAACGCCTCCAGTTCACGATACGCCGCCAGGTCAAGTCGCAACGAACCCGCGATCTTCTTCATCGCCTTGATCTGTGCGTTGCCACCGACGCGACTGACGGAGATACCGACGTTGATGGCGGGCCGAATACCCGCGAAGAACAGATCAGGCTCGAGATAGATCTGTCCGTCCGTAATTGAAATCACGTTTGTCGGAATGTACGCCGACACTTCACCTTCGAGCGTTTCGATCACGGGCAGCGCCGTCAGCGATCCGCCCGATGTCGGATCCACGGCGACTTCATGCCCCGAATGATTCTGGACTTCCGTCTCCGCCTCGTGCTTCCCCGGAACGCCGATATACGTCTTGCCGTTGACGCCGTCCTTCTTGTAGCCCTGGCCTGCCGGCACAATCGCGCGGCGCTCGGCCAACTTGCACGATCGTTCGAGCAATCGGCTGTGGAGATAAAACACGTCGCCCGGATACGCCTCGCGTCCCGGCGGACGTCGAAGCAACAACGACAACTGGCGATACGCCTGCGCCTGCTTCGACAAGTCATCATAGATACAGAGCGTGTGACGCCCTTGCGTGTACATCAGGAACTCGGCCATCGCACAACCGGAATACGGCGCGATGTACTGAAGCGGCGCCGAGTCGGAGCTGCCCGCGACGACCACGATCGTGTAGTCCATCGCACCATGCTCTCGCAACGCCTCGACGACACTCGCGACAGTCGACTCTTTCAGACCGATCGCGACATAGACGCAGATAACGCCGGAATCCTTCTGCTTGATGATCGTATCCAGTGCGATCGCCGTCTTGCCCGTCTTCCGGTCGCCAATGATCAGCTCGCGCTGACCGCGGCCGATCGGAATCATGCTGTCAATCGCCTTGATGCCCGTCTGCAACGGCTGATTGACGGGCTGTCGTTCGGCGATCCCCGGCGCCTTGAATTCGAGCGGCCAGGTGTTCTCGCCATGGATGGCGCCCTTGCCGTCCAGAGGCCGGCCCAGCGGATCAACGACGCGGCCGATCATGCCTTCGCCAACGGGCACGCTCAACAGGCGGCCGGTCGACTTGACGATGTCGCCTTCCTTGATGCCGAGGTAATCGCCAAGAACGACGACACCGACGGAATTCTCCTCCAGGTTCATCACCTGTCCGATGGCGCCGTTGGAAAACTCGACCATTTCGCCGGCCATGGCCTTGCCCAGACCGTAA
This sequence comes from Phycisphaerae bacterium, assembly GCA_029259995.1. GTDB lineage: Bacteria > Planctomycetota > Phycisphaerae > UBA1845 > UTPLA1 > ECT2AJA-110-A. Next base: position 5,777 of record JAJDEC010000448.1, on the reverse strand, counting down.
ACCTGCGAGACACCGTCGCCGACACTGATGACGCGACCCACTTCGGCGGAATCGAGCTGCTCGGTGTACTGCGAGATTTCCTGCTTGATCACCGAGGTGATTTCGTCGACCTGAATTCTCATGAATTACCCTTCCGTCACAAATCGCGCCGTATCGCCGCGAATAATCTGATCACTTGTCGCATGCAAAGCGCTGCGGAACTGTCGCATTCGCCGACGCAAACTCATATCAAACAATCGATCACGAACCTGCACGCGCAGTCCGCCGATCAATGCCGGATCCACGCTTTCATCGAGAATCGCTTCGAATCCCGTCAGGCGCTTCACTTCGGCTTTCAGTTTCTCACGTTGCCCGTCGTTCAAGGCCACGGCCGATGCGACATGAACCGTCTCGCGGCCGTTGCGCTCATTGAGCTTCGCCTGATAGGCGTCGCACACATACGGAAAAATGGCGGATCGCCATCGATCGTTCAGCACCAGCATCGTGTTGAGCACGGCCGGGCTGACTTTGCCGTTTCCGAATACCTTGCGAATGCTCTCGCCACGCGCATCGTCATCGATGGCGGCGGAACTCATCATCGCCGAGAATTCCGGCGAACTGCCCCAGAGGGTGCGCAATTCGGCAAGCTCTTCGCCGATTTCCGCAGCCTTGCCCGCCTCGTCGGCGACCTGCAAAAGGCTCTCGGCATAGACGGCCGCTGCAGCCTGTGACATGTTGTAGTCAGTTGCCATGAATCATCGTCTCGTCGAAGCTTGTCGCCCCTGATTCGCGCTTCCGAGCTCTACTGGCGGCTCCGAAAGTCGTGCATTCGCCCGCGATCACAATTCGCAGGCCCTAGTTATTCATCTTCGCCATCTCGGCGATTGATTCGTTGATCAGCGATTCGTGATCACTTGGATTCAGTTCGCGCTGGATCATCTTGCTGGCGACCATTGTCGACAACGCGACCGCCTGATCGTGAATCTTCTGTATGGCATCGTTTCGAGCCAGATCGATTTCGCGCTTGACGCGATCGGCGACGGCCTCGGCTTCCGCCTTGGCTTCGGAGACGATTCGCTTGCGCGTCTCTTCGGCGTCGCGCCGACTTTCTTCCACAACCGCTGCGGCATCCGCCTGCGACTTCTTGAGCTTCTCCTCGAATTCCGCCTGCTGTTGCCGCGCCTTTTCCCGTTCGCGCTTCGCCTCTTCGAGCGATTCGCGGATGAAATTCTCCCGGTCATTCAACCCCTTGAGAATCGGCTTCCATGCGAACAGTCGCAGGATGATCAGGAGAACGAGGAAAACCGAGATGGACCAGAGCGCCGCACCGAAGTCCCATTGCAGCAAGTCCTTCTTTTCGTGAGTACCTTCGGCGCCATCGTGCCCCGCGGCAGCCTCATCGCCGGACGCATGAGCGCCGGCGATCAGCGAACCTGAACCGGCGCTGTCGTTCGACGCCGGCGCGAGACTGAATCCAAGCGTGAAGACCATCGCTGCTGTGATGATCAGTGTCTTTCTAGCCATTGAGATCCTCGGCAGTAATTCAATCCCAAAGGTCCACGGCGCCCGTGTCCGAACCACTCGGCCGAACACGGGGCCGCGCCAGATTACAAACGTCGGAAACTACCCGACCATCTTGCCGAGCGAGCCGGCAATGCTGTTTGCCACGACCAGCGCGAAGAAGGTGAAACCTTCAATCAGCGCGGCCGCGATGATCAGCGACGTAAAGATCCGTCCTCCGGCCTCGGGCTGGCGAGCGATTCCACTGACCGCTTCACCGGCGAGATGACCAATTCCCTTGGCGGCGCCCATCGTGACGAGCCCCGCGCCCAATCCGGCGCCGAGGGCCACGAGACCCTTGTCGCCGAAGAGCATCGTGCCTTCTGCAAGCAATTCAACCATTTCTTAACTCCTCTTCGACGGCCCGCGGCCGCCTGCTATGTATGTTTTCGTCGGCGTTCAACGTCGAGTAAGGCCAGGGCGCCGACTACCCCAACCGCGCTTCTTTGTCGCGTCACCATGATCCGTGACGATTGACTTCAAGGTCCGTTGCATCGCGCGCCCCTGCGGACCTTCCGGCCCCGTCGCGACTAATGCTCCGGCGAAACCGACGCGCCGATAAACAGCGTCGTCAGGAACACAAACACATATGCCTGCAGGAACGCCACGAACAATTCCAGGCAACTCAATGCAGCACAGCCCAGGACGACACCCACACCGACAGTCGATTGCTGCATCGTCGTCTTCAGGGCGATCGCCAGCGCGAGAATCGATGCGAGCACGACGTGTCCCGCCACCATGTTGGCAAAAAGACGAATCGCCAGCGCAAACGGCTTGACGAGTGCCCCGATGCCCTCCAGCACCAGCAACATGAACCACATCAGGAAGTCTGCGATCAAGAGCAATACAGCGCCGACTCCGTCGATCTTCTCCGGCATGAAAACGTGCGGCGCGAAATTCCAGACGTAGAGCACTGGCGCCATCACGAAGGCAACGGCCGCCGGCTTCCCCTTGTCCTGAGAATGATGTCCCGGATGCGTCTGGTCGTGGGCGAGGCCGTAAGGATGCCCCTCGCCATGCAATGCGTGTTCTTCATCGTGATCGTGATGATGACCGTACGTGCCGTCGACCAGCTCGACGTAAACTTCCTTGGCGCCGGAAAAGTGGATCATCAGGAACGCGCATGCCGCCAGCCCGGCCGTAATCATGATGTTGCCGGTCGCCGTCCCGCCGATGTGCTGAATGCGACCGTCCGTGATCAAGCCAATGATTTCAGCCAGCGGCATCATGCCAAGCAGATTGCATGCGAGAATGTAGAAGAACAGCGTCCAGAGAAACGGCATGAAGCGATCGGTCTTCGTGTCCAGCACCGGCCGAACGACGTCGTTCCGAATGAACTGCATCATCGCTTCAATCAGATTCGTAAAGCCCCTTGGAATGATCTTGTCCGGACCGCCCGCCGTCATGGCCGCATACTTGCGCCCCAGCAGGGGGAACAGGATCAGGAGGAGAACCGCTGCGACGAGCGTCATCAGCAGGTGATTCGTGAAATACGTGTTGTGCGGACTGAAATCCAACAGCCCGATCAATGGATCCTTCCACTGAATGTGCCATTCATGCAACGCCGTATCCGACAGCCTTTGCGGCAGCACGTGGTCCAGGGGATCACCGGAAGCGAGTAACAACTGATTCACGAAGTCGCTCCGTCATTAGCCTTCGGCGTCACGCGATAGTACCGCTTGACCATGATGACGCCGAACGTGGTTTCAATTGCCAAGAGCAATAAGTAGAACACCGGCGCCCAGAACAGAAACGACGCCATGTGGGGTTGTTGCATGACCTGAAATGCGACCAGCAGCCCCATCGTCAGGAAAAGTCGTATGACGGTCGCCCCCAGTGCCGCGGGACCGATCTGATCGGGATATCTCGGCGCGACGAACGCGAGCGGAAGAATCGAAACGATGGCTGAAGCCAGACAAATGACGGCCACAGCCATCATGCTTGCAACGCCCTCGTCGCCCCATCGCGACAACGTCGGCGAATAGCCGATCGCCAGCGTCAATGCGACGACGACAATCAGAAGGATGGCGAAATAAATCGTGAGCTTCAACGTCGAATCACCGATTGAATTTCTCGAGCTGACGATACATCACAAACAGCCCTAACCCGAGCCCCAACAGCAGGCCGACGAGCAACCCCCATGGATCGACGCCGTACTTCTCATCCACCTTGTGGCCCACAAAACCCAGAATGCCGAGCATTCCCACAAATTCGAACGCGACCGCCGTGAACCGAAGCCCGATGGCCATGAAGTTCGCGTCGTTGTCCCGATTCGGTTTCTTGGGTTGCTCCTCCATCGGACTTTGTGAAAAAAAGCACAAAGTCGGACAAAAAAAACAGGGCACACCAACGCCCCGAAATCTGTCCGCTTCCCCCGGTATTCTCCGCGGGGGCGCGGAGTTTGGCCGGATTCGTGACACATGTCAATAGCCGACGCCCCAAGCTCCGATAGCTTTCAAAATCCAGCGCCCGCGACCTGTGCTGAACAGGTTGCGTTGGACGTCCGGCCCGTTCCTGATACCAAAAACCACCGTCGCCGGATCTGCTCGTGCATCTGGCAAGTGATCGTCAACCATCTTGCCGGAATTCGCCCGAATATCACTACGCACTTGACGTTTCGCCAGCCTGCCTACAATCCCGGGAATGGAACCTGCCCTCCGCCAACTGACGAAAAACCTGGCCCGCCTGGCGACGAATTACGACATCAGCGGCGAATGGCCGGCGGATTCAATTCAGCATCTCACAGACGCCGGTGTCTGGGCATGGATCATCCCTGAACGATTTGGCGGTATCCAGCTCGATCCCGTGTCCATGGTCCGCGGCTACGAAGCCGTCGGGGCCGGCAGCCTCGCATGCCTGTTGATCCTCTCCCAACGCGACGGCGCCTGTGAATTCATAGCCTCCTGCGATCGGGAGGACATCAAGAGCCACTGGCTTCCGCTTCTTTGCCGGCACAAAGTCATGACCTCGATCGGAATCAGCCAACTCACGACCAGTCAGCGCCGCGGCGCCGCCCTGCGGGCAAAGGCCGACGGGAGCGGATTCGTCCTGAACGGCATGATGCCCTGGGTGTCGGGGGCCGAAAAATGTGATTTCATCGTGACGGGCGCAGAGACAGACGACGGTCAACAGATTCTCGCGATGGTGCCGACAAATCTCGATGGTCTCCATATCGATCCCGCCATGCAGCTCATGGCACTGGAATCGAGCCGAACGTCGGAAGTCCATCTCAAGAATGTACGGATCGGCGACGAACACGTCCTTCGCGGACCGACGGACAACGCGCTCAAACGCAACATGCCCGTCAAGTCGCTGGTTGTCTCGTCCGCCGGCCTCGGCCTCGCGGGGGCCCTCGTCAACAAGATTCAGCGTCACTCGCGGAACTCGTCCGGCGAACTTGCGCGACTCGCCGAAGACGCCATGACGCGATATAAAGCCATCCGCGAACGAATCTTCAAGACGGCTGAACACATCAAGCAGGACGCCGATATCCCAAAAACGGAAATCCGAGTGGCAGTCAACGAGTTGCTCATGCGATTGGCCATATCCTGCATGACGTTCGCGAAAGGGTCTGGATTCATCCGACAACGCGACGCACAACGCCTCGTTCGCGAAGCCATGTTTTTCCTCGTCTGGTCCGCGACCGACGAAGTGCGCGCCAAGACACTTTCCCGCTTCCTCGACACGACGCTTCCCAATTCCAAGTCCCTCCAGGCCTGACATGCCGGCCTTGAGTGCCCCGAGTCGCGTGTCCTGGTTTCTGTACTCGAGAAAAGGTTCAACACGCATTCGCCAGAATACGTGGATCGCGAAGCGTGAGTCAGATCCGCCGTGTCCTCACGGCGACATTCCACCAAGTCCCGGCAGGGACGACATGAAAATAGCCCAGCCTCTTCAAGGGCTGGGATTGCGAAGAGCGTTTTCCTGCGTATTGCCGTCCCGGAGGGACGGCGTGAGCCAGGCGCGTGGCACTCATTCCGTCCCTACGGGCAACGCCGTGAACGAAGCAAGCTGCTCGTTGAATTCGACCCGATGAATGCGACGTCAAGTCGCAAATCCGGATCTGTCCCGCCCGGAGGGCGCACGATGGTAGGCAGGGATTTTAATCCCTGTTCTACGTGCTCGTTAAGCGTTTCCGCCCGGAGGGCGGACGAAATGCGACACACAAGTCGTTCGTCCGCCCTCCGGGCGGGGTACTTATTCAAGGACGTTGTCCAGAGCCTGACGGCTCTGGCAAC
>JAJDEC010000447.1 GCA_029259995.1 Phycisphaerae bacterium | reverse complement strand
GTTTTGCCTCGCTTAAACGTGCGTTGTCGAATGCGGGGAGTGCGGGCGTATCACAGGTGCAATTGGCCTCCGACAGGCGGGCGGGACGCCCGCACTCCCCGGAATCTGACGGACTCGGATTTGCAAGACGCGACACGAGTTTCCGCTGGCGATTGCTCCGCCCTCGACGTGGCGAGTCGGCGATCGCCAGCGGTCGTCGTATCTTGTGAACAGACGATACACGGCCTGCAGGAACGGCACACGCGCGCGACATCTATTGCTCAGCGGATGCAAACCGCATCGCCTGATCTCGATCGACATCAAAGCGATCGAGATTCATCACCTTGTTCCACGCCGCCGCGAAGTCGTGGACGAATTTCGCCTTTGACTCGTCGGCCGCGTAAACCTCCGCGATGGCGCGGAGTTGCGAGTCCGATCCGAACACCAGATCGACACGCGTGCCCGTCCATTTGACGTCGCCTGTCTTGCGATCACGAGCTTCGAAGACACCATCGGCCTTGGTGGATTTCTGCCACTCCGTATTCATATCCAGCAGATTCACGAAGAAGTCGTTCGTCAGTGTTCCGGGACTCAGCGTGAAGACGCCGTGTTGGGAGTTTCCGAAGTTCGCATTCAGGACCCGCATGCCGCCGACCAGTACTGTCATTTCCGGCGCAGTCAGCGTCAGCAGTTGCGCACGATCCACGAGCAGCTCTTCAGCGCGGCGATCCTGTGCGGCGCTGAGATAGTTGCGGAAACCATCGGCTTTCGGTTCGAGTGGCGCGAAGGACGCCGCGTCGGTCATTTCCTGCGTCGCATCAGTTCGGCCGGGCAGGAAGGGGACCTGAACGTCGTGTCCTGCCTTGCTCGCGGCATCCTCGACGGCGGCGCAACCACCCAGGACGATCAGATCGGCGAGCGACACTCTCTTGCCTCCCGTCTGCGAACCGTTGAATTCTGCCTGAATGTCCTGCAAAGTCTTCAAGACTCCAGCGAGTTCGGCGGGTTGGTTGACTTCCCAGTCCTTTTGCGGTGCGAGCCGAATGCGTGCGCCATTCGCGCCGCCGCGCATGTCAGAACCCCGGAACGAGGAAGCTGAAGCCCATGCCGTCGAAACCAATCGCGGAATGGACAATCCGGACTCGAGGATCTTGCCTTTCAGGCCCGCAATGTCGTGTTCGTCGATCAAAGCATGATTGACGGCGGGAACCGGATCCTGCCACAGCTGCGGCTCGGGAACCAGCGAACCAAGACAGCGCGAGTAAGGTCCCATGTCGCGATGCGTTAATTTGTACCACGCCTTGGCGAAGGCCGTGTCGAATTCGTCCGGGTTCTCGTGGAAACGCTTCGAGATTTTCGCGTAGATCGGATCCACTTTCAGGGCCAGATCCGTCGTGAGCATCATCGGCGCGTGCGTCTTCAAGGGATCGTGTGCATCCGGCACGGTTCCCTGGGCGGACTTGTCCCTGGGCGTCCACTGATGCGCGCCGGCCGGGCTCTTGGTCAGTTCCCATTCGAATTTGAACAGGTTCTCGAAATACTCGTGCGACCAACGTATCGGAAACCTCGTCCACGCGCCTTCCAGACCGCTCGTGATTGCGTCGCCGCCCTTGCCAGAGCCGTATGAACTTTTCCAGCCAAGGCCCTGCTGCTCGATTGAGGCGCCCTCGGGTTCTGCACCGACATGATCCGCCGTTCCGGCGCCATGGGCTTTCCCGAGTGTGTGTCCGCCGGCAATGAGGGCGACTGTTTCCTCGTCATTCATCGCCATGCGGCCGAACGTCTCCCGGATATCCTTCGCGGCAGCGAGCGGATCCGGGTTCCCGTTGGGACCTTCCGGGTTGACGTAGATCAAACCCATCTGCACAGCGGCAAGGGGATTCTCAAGTTCGCGATCCCCCGTGTAGCGCTTGTCGGCAAGCCACTTATTCTCAGGCCCCCAGTAGACATCGAGTTGTGGTTCCCAGACGTCTTCGCGACCGCCGGCGAAACCGAGTGTCTTGAAGCCCATTGACTCAAGGGCGCAGTTGCCCGTGAAGACCATCAGATCGGCCCATGAGATTTTCCGACCATACTTCTGCTTGATCGGCCACAGCAGGCGACGCGCCTTGTCGAGGTTCGCGTTGTCAGGCCAGCTGTTGAGCGGCGCGAAGCGCTGCGTGCCATCCGATGCGCCGCCGCGCCCGTCCGAGACGCGATAGGTGCCGGCGCTGTGCCAGGCCATTCGAATGAACAGCGGTCCGTAGTTTCCGTAGTCGGCGGGCCACCAGTCCTGCGACGTCGTCATCACTTCGTCGATGTCCCTTTTCAAGGCTTCCAGATCGAGCTTCTTGAACTCCTCGGCGTAGTTGAAATCTCCACCCATCGGATTGCTCATCTGCGAATTCTGATGAAGGATCTGAAGGTTCAGCCGCTCCGGCCACCAGTCTACTGCCGACATGGCACCCATCGTCGTGGGTTTCATGCCTGCGCTAGCCCCCGTGACAGGGCACTTGGCTACCGATCGATTATCGTTTCCATCCGGTCCCGGCGTTTTCGTGTCCTGTGCATGCGCGATGCTGGCGCACAGAACGGCGAAGGGCATCAACATACGGCTGAGGCGAGAGGTCGTTTCCATGATCTTTCCTGGAATTAGGGTTGAAGTTTGACGTTCCGTTTCCAAACCAATTTACTCGTTTTACCAATTGAGTTCAGCTTGGCCCCAATATTGGGCAGTCAATGCAAAATTGTAGCGCCCGGGACCGGTTTCGCCCATGTGCGGATTCGTCGCGAGCGCGATGTGATCTGTGAGTTCCCGGCGCTCGGATCGGAGTCAGTGAGTGTGAAGTCGCATGGGGGGGCGGCGGGACCGAAGTGAAAGCCGCTGCCGCAGGGCGCGTCCAAGGCGTCACTGCGACGTCAGCGATCATGGCCGAGCGATTTGGCGCGGGCCAGCCTCGCTAGTGTAGTGCGTCCTCCAATCGTGCGAATTCGAACTCGAATTCGGGGCGTGTGGGCGTCTCGCCCGCACAAGCATAAGAGCGAAATACGGGCGGGCGAGACGCCCGCACAAGCACAAGAGCGAAATACGGGCGAGCGAGACGCCCGCACTCCCCGCCCGGAGGCACGCGAATATTTGAGACACAACACTATGTGGGTAGGAAGAATGAATCATTCTGTGGAACCGGCGACTCGCCGGTTCGCCACAGGCCGGAGGCCTGTGCCACAGTCAATGAATCATTCTGCATTTCAACTTAGGACTCAACGATCGACGTCGCTTGGGTTTGTGTCTCAACGAATTCCATCAGCCCCTCCAGACCGCCTTCACGACCGAAACCGGATTGTTTCATGCCGCCGAATGGCGCCTCCGACGTCGGGCCGGTCCCCGAATTGCAGCCGACATGCCCGAACCGGAGCTCGGAAACGACTCGCTTCGCGCGCACGCCATCGCGCGTAAAGAGGTAAGCCGCCAGCCCATATTCCGTGGCGTTGGCCCGCTCAATGACCTCCTGCTCGTCGTCAAACTCGAAGATCGGCAACACGGGAGCAAACGTCTCCTCGCGAGCGCAGAGTGCGTCTCCGCACACCCCCTGAATGACAGTCGGCGGAAAAAAGAACCCATTCCCGTCCTGCGGCTCGGAGGGAGAGCCGCCGACGACGCATCGGCCGCCGCGCTCAACGGCGTCCTCGACGTGTCGCCGGGCCTTCTCAAATCCGGCAGCGTCGAGCAGCGGCCCGATATCCGTGTCCGCGTCCATACCATCGCCGACGCGCAGCCGTGCCACGCGTTCGGCAATCTTGGAATTGAAAGCGTCCGCGATGGGCCGTTGAACGTAGACCCGATTCGTGCAGACACATGTCTGGCCGCTGGCACGAAACTTATTCTGAATCAGATGATCGGCAGCCAATTCCAGATCCGCATCATCAAAGA
>JAJDEC010000446.1 GCA_029259995.1 Phycisphaerae bacterium | reverse complement strand
GTTCGCGGTCTGTAATTCTTCGTCGGGCGACTTGAACGGCGATGATTAGCGCAGGTTCAAACACGGCGCGGCCGATATCGATTCGCCCGTCATCGTCGGCGTCAATTCGTCGCGGCTTCGTTCAACTCGATCGACACACGTCGACCCTGGAACTGGACCTTGCCGTCGCGAAGCGCGAAGAGTGTGTCATCGCGGCCTCGACCGACGTACATGCCTGCCTTAAAGGGCGTGCCGCACTGGCGAACCAGGATTGTGCCGACTGTGACAACCTGGCCGTCGTATCGCTTGATACCGCGAAACTGCGGCGAACTGTCTCGACCGTTGCGTGTGGAGCCTTGCCCCTTCTTATGTGCCATGACTTGTGTTCCTCAACTATTGACTTTGAAAGCCGGCAGTATTGCCGGTATTTGTCCTGTTCGTTGTCCTGCGCCTCAGCGCATGACCCAATTCAATCGTCCAAGCTTCGGCGTGGCCGTCGCTCGGGTTCGTTTGTCGCCAGGCAGCAGATACGGCATCGCGAGCGTCTTGCGCATCACGTAGACACGCGGGTTTTTCTCGTCGTCCACCGGCTTGCTCGCGTCGAACAGCGGGTTGGATCGAACCACCTGCTCGCCGGAAAGGCCGCCGACATAGATCGTAAAGCCGCTGACTCGCGGGTCCATCTCAGGGAACACGGCCACGCTTGTGATCGCGTTGTCGTCACCCTGCCGCAGCTTCGTGATCGCGTCGACCGGATGCACGAGAAACGGATGCGTCTTCGCATGCCGTTGCTTGATGGCGCCGTATACGCCGCGATCCAATCCGATGATTGAATTCGTGACTGTCAGCCTGGCTGCCTCTTGCGACTGGGCTTTCGCCTTGTCGGCCGGCACTTCGCTTTCGATCGTCTCGACGCGCACGATCTCCGGATGAAACGGGACATCCTCACCGGTGTTATTCGTCACGGAATAGAGCACATACCAGTACGTCCGACCGGCGGCGTTGATTCGTTCCGGGCGCGTCGACTGAAACTGAAGCTCCCACGCAATCGGCGTGGAGCTCGGTTCCGGATCAGCAAACACGGGTACGAGCGCCGACGACAACAGGAGCGACGTCAGGCCGACCGCCATAATTCGGTTGGCTTTCACAATTTCACCTCTTCCGGCGCCCCGCCCGTTCAGGCGGCGCAACCGTTGACGAAACCCGGAAAATATCACGGAATCGGGCCCGGATGTCAAATTACCGATCCCGTCCCACTGGCTGGAACGCCGTTTCTCTCCATCCATCAGCCACGGAGCAGCGGCGTGTATGACCAATTATCTCGATACGGCCCGCGAAACTCAATGACGACTTTTGATCCGAGCTCGCCGAAGTCCCAGAATGAACCTCGAATCCCGGTTATGGGACATAAGCGATCAATCGATGAGCCGCGATCCCATGCCCGCACGCTTCGTCGCGCGGTAGAGTGCGCATGATTCAAATTCGCCGCCCCGCCCAGCGCGGGGGAGGACCAGAAATCTCAGGCTCCGACACGAGGGTCACAACATGCCAATCCCAAGCGCCCATTTGTTGCTCAGATTCTGCCCGATGCTGATTCTTCTTCTGATTGCCTGGCCCGACACGGCTTCCGCATGGGATGAAGAAGGGCACGCGATTGTCACGCTGCTGGCCCATGACAAGATACCTTCCGACATGCCGGACTGGCTCAGGACGCCGAAAGTCCGGTCGCGACTTGTGTATTTGTCATCTGAGCCCGATCGCTGGCGCGGCCAGCACAACGCGCATCTCGATCACGCCAACAAGCCCGATCACTATCTGGATGTCGAAGGCCTCACGCAGTTCGGCCTGACGCTTCAGACGATGCCGCTGCTTCGACGGCAGTTCACGGATCACATCGCGGAGCATCGCGCCGGGCATCCGACTGCGGAAGACAAGACGCTCGGCCAGGGTCGCGATCGGGATTACGTCAAACACGTTCCCGGGTTGCTTCCGTATGAAATCGCGGAAATTCAATGGACGATTGCCGCCAGTTGGACGCAACTGAAGACCTACGAAGCGCATGCCGATCGCGTCAGCCCGGCGATGATCGAGAATGCGAAAGAGAACATCGTCTACCACATGGGCATCCTCAGCCACTTCGTGGGCGACGGATCCCAGCCGCTGCATCTGACGCATCATCACAACGGATGGACCGGTGAGAACCCAAACGGCTACACGACGGATTCATCGTTCCACGCCTTCATCGATGACGGCGTCGTCTCGCTGCATCGCATCAGCTATGACGACCTGATCGATCGATCGAAGGCCGCTCGCAAGGTTTCGACGGATGACTATTGGAAGGAGATCGCCGCATATCTTCAGGAGACGAACAATCTTGTTGAGCCGCTCTACCAGCTCGAGAAAAGCGGCGAACTTCGTCGTGAGAAGGGCAAGCGCTTCATCGAGGATCGCCTGATCGACGGCGGCGCGATGCTTGCCGGCGTCTGGGAGGCGGCGTTCCGCGGCGCGCACCTCGACGAGTTTCGCGTTCGCCGGTTAAAAGAGCGCTATCCGAGAACACCGGGGCGCAAGCGCATGGCCGCGAAGGAAAACGCGGCCACATCGATGGAGTGACGAATCGTGTGGAGGCGTCGATGCCGCCTGATGAAGTTGCGACACGATCGACGCGCGGTTTGAATAACGGAATCGATTCAGCATCAGGTCAAAACTGTCGTGGAGGAAGCCGTCGCCATGTCCGAATCAACGCAACTGAGCCAGACGACGATCGATCATCTTCTTGAGTCGGGCCACGTCAGCAGGAACATGCCGTCCGTCGACGATCATCTTCCATTTCTGAACTTTGGCGACATGTGGCGGCAGCAGGTTGCGGAACACGTACAACGCGTCTGTATTCGATATTACCCGTGCACGGATCAGGACGAGTCGCCGATCGAGTTTACATACGGGGAATTCTCGGAATTGATCGATCGTGTCGCGACGGTCCTCTATCACAACTACGGAATTCGCGAAGGCGGCTCGTTGGCGACGCTTTCCATCAATCATCCACACACGATCGCCATTTATTTCGCCGCATGGCGCCTGGGCGCTCGCGTTGTACCGATCAATCCCGGAGAGACGGACGAGCGCGCCGAATACGTCTTCACGAACTCCGAATCGACACTCCTGATTGCCCATCGGGGATGTCGCGAGAACTACGGCACGATCGAGAATTCGCTTCCCGAGAATACGCGCCGCGCAATGATCCTCGGCGACACGATCGACGGTCCACCAGAAGGTTGGGATCACTTCGAAAGCCTGCTCGCGGGCGCCGACACGTCGCAGGATCTGCCCGCGATCGATTCGATCGGCGCCGACGCTGAAACACTTGTCGTCTATACGTCGGGAACGACCGGGAACCCCAAAGGCGTGGTGCTGACGCAGAAACAGATGTTCGCCGACGCACTGGCGATTTCGAATTGGCACGCCATCGACGAACACACGGTCATGATGAACGTGCTGCCGATTCATCACGTCAACGGCATTGTCGTCACGCTGCTCACGCCGGTCTTCGTCGGCGCCGAAGTCATCGTCAACCAGCGATTCCGGCCGCGTGGGTTCTGGAAGAAGCTGGAAAAACACAATGTGGGCATCGTCAGTGTTGTCCCCACGCTGCTGCAGTTTCTGATCGACGCAGACGAACAACTCGATCTGGAGAGGATTCCGAACTTCCGCCACTTCATCTGCGGCGCCGGGCCGTTGTCCGTCGAACTCGCTCGCGATTTCCAGACGCGATTCGGCCTCCGAATCCTCCATGGTTACGGCTTGAGCGAGACCGTCTGTTACTCGTGCTTTCTGCCCGTGGATCTCGAATGGCACGAGCACTGTTCGTGGATGTACGATCACGGATTCCCGTCAATCGGATGCCCGATCGATGTCAACGACATGGCGATTCATGACGCCGCCGGCGGGAACGTCCCGTTCGGCGAACGCGGCGAGATCGTCATTCGCGGTCACAACATCATGAAAGGGTACTTCAACAATCCCGAAGCCAATTCGACGGCATTCGCACACGGCTGGTTTCGCAGCGGCGACGAAGGGTTCAGGCTGCGCGGCGAGGACGATCGCGACTATTACTTCATCACGGGGCGACTGAAGGAGCTGATCATTCGCGGCGGCATCAACATGTCGCCGTTCGAAATTGATGAAGTGCTCTGCGGGATGCCGGGTATTCGCGTCGGATTGGCCGTCGGATTTGAGAATCGATATTACGGCGAGGAAGTCGGCGCCTACGTGCAGGTCGAACCCGGCAAGGCGATGACGGAAGCCGACGTCATCGCCTGGTGCAGATCGAACCTGACGGCCGCGAAGTGCCCGAAAGTCGTCTTGTTCGGCGACGAGATACCCGTGACGAGCACGGGCAAATACCAGCGCGGCAAGCTGAAACATCTTTTCGCAGGATACAAGGACAAGCAGTTTCGTTGAGCCGGATTACATTGCCCTCCGAGTTCGGCAGGCACTCTTGAGCGCCGCCGTCATGCGTGGCAAATGCAGTCGATTTCGACTTTGGCGCCTTGTTTGAGCAACTCCTTGACGACGACGGTCGACCGCGCCGGCGGCGCATCCGGAAAGAACTTGGCATACACGTCATTGAATTTCGCGAAATCGAGCGACTGCGTCAGAAAACACGTGCATTTGAGAACATTGCGAATATCCGAACCGCTCCGCTCGATGGCTTCCTTTAAATTGAGCATGGCTCGCATGGACTGCAGTTCGAAGTCGTTTTCGAGGCGTCCATGTTTGTCCGTCCCCAGGACGCCCGACACATAAATCGTGTTGTCATACTTGACGGCACGGGAAAAGAATTTGGAATCCCGCGAAGGATAAGTGACACGCCGACTTCGGCGTCGCTTCTTCGGGGGATCATCGTCGGCCGTCGCTGCGTCAGTGGCAGCGACGACTGCCGCGGCGCCAATGACTGCCTGACTGAATCTGGATAAAAAACCGCGTCGTGACTCTCGCACATGTCCCATACCAACCTCCAGTCTCTGGCTATCTTAGATGGCTATTGGGCCATGCAATAGCCGAATTTCTACCAGATCGCCCAACTGAATGAGACTCCTGTCACCATCATTGTCAGTTACAAGTGTATCAGTCGCTGTCATTTTGGAACGAGTTTGTCGGAATCCCCGTAACGAGAGACACTTGTGGGCCGCCTAGCATGAGAAGAGGAGAGGACGCGCCTCGCACGCGAGTTTGTGCGCACGTTGGGAAGAGACGCCAATCCGTAAGGCGGCCGACTTATCACGTCATGTGATCGGATTGGCGGGCAATACTTCACTCATTGGTGCAAACCGGCTCGATGTCCATGGGACATTGAGCCGGTTTGTCGTTTCTATCCGTCATTTCCCGAGCGCCAACGGGCACTCGCGGAAATATCGATTCAAGAAGGCAGGCAGGATGACGTCTCGGACAAATTCCGGCCGGACGTGCCGGCCGTCGGAATCACCGTTTGCGTGTTGTTCTCGCCAGACGCATTCGCGCGGGGCGAGCGTGGCCAATTCGTAGCTCGGGAAGTAGTCGGTCGATGCGCCACGCCCATTGGCGTCGGCGATGGCTTCGCTGACGACGGAGCGAAGTGTCGCTTTGCTGTATGCATTGGCCACGAGAACGTCATCGTCCGTAAAGGTCGCAAACAGCGGCACAGGGGAGACGGAGCACACAATTCGGCGCGGCTTGTGATTATTCAGCAGTTCGAAGATCTGCAGCAACGCATCCAGATTCTGTCCGTGCGTCGTGCGAATGCATTCGTATCGGTTCACATAGTCACACACGTTCGTCGGCGGCGTGCAGTTGAGCCAGGCAGCCGCCGCCTTGTCGCGCCAGGCTTCGACGAGGCCCAGCGTGATAATGATGACGTCAGCGTCATTGAGCGCGTCGCGAACTCTTTCGAGTAATTCACGATGCGCTCTCACGGCGGCTGTCGGGCTTGCGTGGTACTCGACAGGATGGCGATGACCATCGAACCACTGGTTGTCGTTCATTTCGGCGATGAGTCCTTCATGGAACGTCGCCGCGTCCAGTGTCCACGCCAGCGACTGGAGCATGCTGAAGTTGTTGTACTTGTTGCCAACGGAACCGCCGCCGACATGGAATCCGGCGCGTGTGAGGGCCGTGTCGATCTCGCGTGCGAAACAGCTGCCGATGACGAAGATTCGATCGTCGGGCCCGATTTGAAACGACGGACGGACTTCGAGTCCCAGGTCGGGGCGATCGAAGCGCGCGGTATCGAAGCGGGCGCGATCCGGGATGTCGTAGCTCGTGATGTGCTGTTGATTGCCGATTGGGAGACGCTCCGACGTTCTGCAGGTTATCTCGGGCCGGCCCGACGTATCGGCGCAATTCCTGCGCGATCGCACATGGCGGCATGGCGTAAGGCGATCCGTCTCCCTGACGGTCGCGGTCCTGTTGGGTGCATCGTCCGTGGACGTGGCTTTGCTTGATTCGACAACACGGGGTTTAGGACAATTCGTCGTTTTTGTTTCTGACGCAATGCAACATCAAATGGATTGGCTGCGAAAAGAGTCTTAAAGTTGCGACACGGACGGGCATTCACTAGCGTACAGGGATGCGGATCATCGGACATGGCATCGATCTCGTGGAGACGAAGCGGATCGAGGAAGTCTGGCGGCGGCATCCGGATCGGTTTCTCGATCGGATCCTGACGGCAGCAGAACGGGCGTATTGCGAACGGCGGAAGAACCCATTGCCGAACATTGCGGGGCGATGGGCGGCGAAAGAGGCGATTCTGAAGGTTATCGGCACAGGATGGCGTGGTGAAATCGCCTGGACGGATATCGAAGTGCTGAACAACAAGGCCGGCGCGCCGCAGGTTTCGTTGTCCGGCAGGACGAAAGCGATTGCCGACGAACTCGGCGTGACGCAGATTCTGTTGTCGATCACACATACAGGACATTACGCCGCAGCCAGCGCGATCGGGATCGGGGATTGAACCCGGACGGCCGGTTCATGAACTTGGGAACCGGTTGATTATTGCCACGACGACAAGGGATTGTCGCCCCCTGATTTGCCCTGAATCAATCGAATCGTAGGTTGAGTATGGCGCAGTATTGCGCTCGGCGGCGGCCGGCGTTCGCTCCCCCTTGCACGGCGAACGCGACGATCTGTGGCGGACCTGCGTCCGCGTTTGCGACACGCGCCTTTCGATGGTCGTGCCGTCCACATTCAGCGGGACATGAACATGTACCTCGAGTTTGCGCTCGGGAGAAACACATCGGCCTTGATACCGATGTGGGGGGTTCCGCTATGGCACGGCACACACTCGCGCTCTTCATTCTGATGACTCTAAGTGTAGCGCCGCTGCGCGCCTTTTCGCAGGACGCCGATCCTGTGTTTCAAGTCTTTCTCGAACCCTTCGGCTCTGATTCGACGGGCAGCACTGACTTCATCGATGCAATTGACAACGAGGAAAGGCTGAGTGCCGGGGACACGATTCTCTTCGACGATCTGGGCGTCTTCCCGAATAACGAAGTCGTCATGGCGATGACCGTCAACAGTGTTGAGCTGGCGCTCTTTGGGAACACGAATCGCGGCGCCCCGTTCATTTTCCATCCCAGCAGCTTCTATCACTGGGAAGGCCAGATGTACGAAGGCACGCTCGTGATGGGATCCGAAGCACGAATGACACCGTTGCAGTCCGGCCGGCGAATGGGCGCCGTCGGCTTCTGGATTTTTGACGACGGGAACCTGCGTGACGCAATCTATCGCGTGGACGTGACAGACGCGTGCGGAAACACGTCAACCACAATCGTCGAGAACAACGTTCCGCGAATCGGCGGCTACGAAGTCGAGGGCTTCTTCGGCATCGTGTCCACTTTCGGAATCGCGGACATCCGGATCACTTCGCTGGATTCCCTGACGGGTGAAGTCTGGAGCGATCCGTTTGAGATCGACTATCTGACGGTCGCGCGACTGAACGATCCGCGAACCTGCCCGACAACGGGCTCGAACGATTCGCCTCCGAACGACAATGACAATAACGGAACGTGCACCTGCAGTTGCCGGCATTGCCGCCGATGTGACGGAGATTCCGAACGGCCTGGGCGAGGCTGCGGCCGAGGACGCGGCAATGGCTCGAACCATCGCAATCAAGGGAATCGACACGGTCGAGGCCGAGGGCGCTGACACGGCTGCACGGAACCTCGTTTGATTCGTCGAGAATGTCCCATCGACTCGCCCCTGAGTTCAGCGGGCGCGGAGACCGAGTTCGAATCGCAGCAAGGCATCATGTCGCGGCCGCAGGAGTTGGATGGGTATCACGTCGCCGGAATTGACCTGGTTGACGAGATGAGCGAGTTCGGCGAGATCATTGACGGTCCAGCCGCCGAATTGCGTGATGACATCGCCAGCGCGAAGGCCTTCCCGTTCGGCTTCGCTGCCCCGGGCGACACTCTCTATCACGAGACCGACGGAGCGGCGGAGTCGATAGCGATCCCGATCGCGCCGCGTCATCTCGCGAACGGCGACGCCGAAAAATCGCGTCATCATTTCTGACGCGTTGGCCGTCGGTCGAACGGCGAGCGGCACTTCGACACTCTTGCGCATGCCGCCCGTTCGTTGCAGGTCCAGCTTGAGCGATTGGCCCGTCGGAGTCCGTGCGAGCAGGCTGAATGCTTCCATGAAATTGGGCGTCGGGAGGTTGTCGATGGCCGTCAGGACATCGCCTGGTTGAACGCCGACTTCGGCCGCCTTTGATTTGGGGTCGACGGCCTTGACGCGAACACCGCGCTCCGGGCGCGACGCGATGTCGCCTTCGAAATGGACCCCGAATGTAACACGGCGCAATCGTTCGATGTCGAGCATTTCCGGAAGGAGCTTGTGCAGTTGATTGACGGGAATCGCAAACCCGATGTTCTGCGCGTCGCCGCGAATCGCCGAATTGATGCCGATCAGTTCGCCGAGGATGTTGAGCAATGGACCGCCGGAGTTGCCGGGATTAATCGAAGCGTCGGTCTGGATCAACTCGGAATAGACGTGATCCTTGTCGAAAACGAGTTCCCGATCGAGTGCGCTGATGATGCCTGTCGTGATTGTATGCTGATAGCCGAGCGGATTGCCGATGACGATGACAGTTTCGCCCTGCATGAGATCGTCGCTGCGGCCGAGCTTGAGAAATGGAAGCGGCTTGTGGGCCTCGACTTTGAGGACGGCGAGATCTCGTTGCCGATCGACGGCGACTTCGCGGGCGTCGAGTTCTGTTCCGTCGGCGAACGTCGCCTTGATTTCGGCGGCCCGTTCCACCACATGCGCGTTCGTCACGATGTAGCCCTCCTTGTGAATGACGAATCCGGAGCCGACGCTCTGCGTCTTGTATTGCCGGGGCGCAGTCGGCACGTCGAAGATCTCATCAAAAAGGCTGCCGAATCCCTGCGTACGACGCACAGTCACAACGCGCGATGTCGACAAATTGACAACAGCGGGACTGGCCTGCTGAAAGACGCGCACAATCGGCGTTACGCGTTCGGCGCGATTCGACGTTGCGGCGTCCCCCGATCCGATTGGCTGCATCGGCGTGGCCTGGGCGAATGCCGTTGTCACGCAATTCGCCAGACACACTGACATCGCAAGAAGCGCGGACGCCGCGGCGCGACGCGGATTATCGATTCCAACTGCGTTGCTAAAGATCGAAGATCTCATACGCCTTCTCCTTATAGGTCGAACCGATGGATGTCGCCTCGACGTCACCTCGTCGGCATCGCATCGTCTTATGTATGTGACCGCAGAAAACGCGGCGCACTTTCGGAAAGTCGAGAATAATTTCTCCGAAGAGTTCGCTGCCATGAAAAGCCGTCGCAAATTCCCAATTGGGCAGGATGCTGTGGGGGACGAGTTCGGCAAACGGCACATGATGAACAATGGCGCAGATACGTTCAGCTCGCTCGCTGGCCTCGGCGAGATGGACGCGGAATTTGTCGCCGAGGCGTTGCGTGAATGTTACGTCGCTGTCTGTCAGGTTGACGCGTTCGCCATCCATCCAGCGCGTCGTGACGCACAGCGCGCCTTCGGGAATGTCTTCCGACCTGTCCACGAGATGCTGATGATTTCCCAGTCGTTCCGCCGCGCCGGGGGCGACTTTGGACTGATAGAACCTGAGAGGAATTCTGAGCTTTGAAGGGCGGAACGAGAAATCGTACCAACCCATGTTGCCGACAATGGCCACATCGTTTGCGTAATAGGGCTCGGCGTCCAGGTAATGCACGCCGTTGTGTGAGCAAACGTCGCGGAGATCGTTTTCATAGCGATGGAGCGAATCATC
>JAJDEC010000445.1 GCA_029259995.1 Phycisphaerae bacterium | reverse complement strand
CGTTTCGCAACTTCGACAACTCGCTGCCGACGAATCTGCCGTTGCCCGGTCACTTCACGACGGGGCGATTCGGGCCCGAGGGGCTGCCGTTGCCGAACGGCAATGCGGTTAATGGGTTGAACGCATATCGCACGGCCGGATTGGACGGCGTGCAGTGCGTGACGTGTCACACGCTGCCGACGGGCGCGGGGCCGGATCAACAGCTTGTGGGCTTCTCTTTTCAGCCATTCCCGATCGGTCCAGACGGCGAGCATCACGTTGCAATCGTGTCGGTCGATGGATCGACGAACGTCAGCATCAAGATCCCGCAGTTGCGAAATCAGTATGACAAAGTCGGCTTCAACATGACGCAGCCCCGGAGCCGGGCCGGTTTCGGCGTGTTGCACGACGGCAGCGTCGATAGCATCGCGCGGTTCGTGAACGAGCCGGTTTTCAGTGTGAATTCGGATCAGATGACTGCCGATCTCGTGGCATTCATGCTCGCATTCGCCGGATCGGATCTGCCGCAGGGCTCTTCGATGAACCTGTTCGAGCCGCCGGGGCCTCCGAGTCAGGACACGCATGCGGCCGTCGGCACGCAAGTGACATTGGTCGACATCGCGACGGCGCCGCCGGAAGACATCAGTTTGTTGAACAGCATGCTGTCGCTTGCGAACACGGGCGACGTGGCGGTGATCGTCAAGGCGCGGATCGGCGGCGTATTGCGCGGTGGTCGATTCAATGCCGGCGTGTTTCAGATGGATCGATTCGGTGAGACGATCACGGCCGTCTCGCTTCGTACGTTGGCGGCGCCGGGCAGCGAGCAGACGTACACGGTCGTTCCCTTTGGCACACAAACTCGGCTCGGTATCGATCGTGACGAAGATGGGTTTCTCGATCGGGACGAGCTTGACGCGTGCAGCGATCCGGCCGATCCGATTTCGGTTCCGGGTACGAATGGGGATATGGATATCAGCGGGGACGTCGACCTCGGCGACGTTGCGCCATTCATCGCTGCGTTGTTGACGGAGAGTCCGACGGCGTTTCAGCTGGATCGTGCGGACACGAACTGTGACGGCCTGTTGAATGGTCTCGACGTGCAGTCATTCATGGCGCTGGTGACGAACTAAGTTGAAATGCGGAATGAATCACTAAATCTGCCCCAGGCACAATGCCTGTGGCGAACCGGCTATTAGCCGGTTCCGCACGGCCAGTCAGTCCCAGAATGGGATATGCGACGGTCGCGGTTGCCAAGAGATTGAAATCACGCGAGCCCCGTATTCGGATTGAGTACGGGGCTCGTGCCTGCGCCGCATTTGATTCGTGAAATCGTCTGACGAAGGCCAGCGGGATCGATACAATTCTGACATGGCTGTCGAAACACATCAGATCAATGTCGACACGCAGGGCAATACGCATGTCGTCGATATCACGCCACTGTTGGTCGAGAAGCTCAATCTTGCTGACATCTCGGTCGGCATTGCGGCGATTTTCGTAGTGGGTTCAACGGCCGGCGTCACGACGGTGGAGTACGAGCCCGGTCTCGTCAATCACGATCTCAAGGCGTTCTTCGAGCGCGTCGCAAGCGAGAGCGGCCACTATGAACACGAGAAGATGTGGAACGATGACAACGGTCACTCGCACATTCGTGCTTCGATGATCGGCCCGAGTCTGACGGTTCCGATTCGCGATCGTCAGCCGATGCTGGGGACGTGGCAGCAGATCGTGTTGATCGATTTTGATACGCGACCGCGCAGGCGGAGCATCGTCGTGCAGTTGATCGGAGAATAGGGTGTGCGACTTCATCGCATGGCCCGCGCCGTCTTCTCGATCGGTGGCGACAGGCGTAGTGGGCCTCTATCATCTATTGTTTCGACATCGACATGACACAGGCGCGCCGTGGCGCAACGCAGACGGACGATCATCATGAATCAATCACGCAACATTGACGGATTGTTGTCTCGGGCGTCGGAGCGACTTGCCTGGGTCGCCGTCGCGGCTGTCGGTGGATTGATCATTGCGTTGATCGTGATCATGGTTGCCTTGAAGGGCGCCGTCGAGCAGGTGGAGGATCAACTGAGATATCAGGCGCCGCGCGGGGCTTCGGCCGATGTCGAAATGAGCGGCGGTTTGCTGGCGATTCATCAAACGGTCTACGTGCCCGTCTACTCGCACGTGTATATTCACGAAGGGACGTCCTACAACCTGACGACGACGGTGAGTGTCAGAAACTGTGACACGACGCAACCGTTGATCGTCAAGGCAGTTCGTTACCACGGCAGCGACGGTCAGTTGATCCAGTCCTATCTGGAGCAGCCGCTGAAGATCGGACCGCTCGCGACGACGGAGTTTCTGGTTTCAGAGACGGATTCGCGCGGCGGTTCGGGGGCAAGCTTTCTCATTGAATGGGCGGCGATGGAGCAGATCCATCCGCCGATTGTTGAGGCCGTCATGGTCGGGGCGTCCGGTCAGCAGGGAATTTCGTTGATGAGTCGGGGGATCGTCATCGACGAAGACAATGGCGCGGGGAATTAACGTAGGTCGGGTCATCGACCCGACAAAGTCTTGCGAGGCGTAGGTCGGGTCATCGACCCGACACGGTTTGGGAGTTGCCGTGAGTGTCATGAAGCTGACACTGGGTGACCAACCCGCGCTGTTCGCCATGTCCGGCCCGCCATAGCCTGCGTCGCCATGCAGTATCGGCGCGCGTTTCAGCCCGGCGGGATGTTCTTCTTTACACTCGTTTCGTATCGCCGCCGACCGATGTTTCGGCGCGCCATCGCTCGTTCAATCCTGCGTAACGCAATTCGGGAAACGCAACGGCGGCGCCCATCTGTCATCGACGCCATGGTGTTGCTGCCGGAGCATCTGCATACGATCTGGACGTTACCGGAGGGGGACGCAGATTTCTCCACGCGCTGGCGCAAAATCAATGAGTCATTTACGCGTGCGTTTCTTGCGTCAGGCGGTGAGGGGTTCGACGTCACGCCGGGGCAATCACGGAAGAGGCATGCAGGCGTTTGGCAGGCTCGGTTCTGGGAGCACATGATTCGTGACGATTGCGATTATCGTCGGCACGTGGATTACATCCATTACAACCCCGTTAGGCATGGGCTGGCGTCTTGTCCGCACAAATGGCAATGGTCGTCATTCAGCAATTGGGTGAAGTCGGGAGTTTAGGATGTGCGATGGTGTTGTGTGTGTGATGATCGGGTGCGGGATGAGCCGGAGTTTTCCGGGATTCGTGACCTGGTTGGCGAGTGATGTCGGGTCGATGACCCGACTTACGGTGCTTCATGACACGCAAGGCAACTCGCAAGACTCTGTCGGATCGATGACCCGACCTACATGCTGTGTGCGGGCTGTGGGAGGTCTTCGTGGACTTTTTGTTGTTGTGACTGTTCGCCGTCGAAGCTGAAGAGGACCATTTCCTCGTTGATGATCGCCTGCAGGTGCGCGGGGCGTCGCCAGACGCGTTGGACGTTTTTCAGTGTCTCGACGGCGTACTTGATGTCGAGGTCGACGCCCGTGTGTTTGTGGGCCAGGTAGAGCTCGCCGCGATTGGCGTAGTTGCCGTCTACCACATAGATGTAGGGCTGCATGTGGTTCGTCAGCATGAAGAGCAGCTGTTCTTTGATCTTCTTGAAGTCGCGATTCACGACGACCATTCGACGCGTCGCCGGATCGAATCGATAGTGATACATCTTGAAGCGGTCGACAAATTCGGGTGTCAGGAATTCGTCGATGAACGTGATGTCGTTGTGGATGCTGCGGACTTCGAAGATCTTCTCGCGACCGAGGCCGGCATCCTTGTTCCACTTTCGCATTTCCGACATCGACGTGCACTCGTCGTACTCTTTACCGAATCGACCTTTGTTCCAGCGTTCTTCGATGTCGCGAAACAGCTCGACGCCGACTTTGTACGGATTCAATCGCCCCGGCGACATCGCCACGGTACCACTGTGATGATCGGCATACGTGATGAGATCCTCGTCGCGAAGGATCTTTGTCGTCATCAGGCGGCTGTGCCAGAATGTCGCCCAGCCCTCATTCATGATCTTTGTCTGGCCCTGTGGTGCGAAGTAATACGCTTCCTCACGGATGATCGCGAGCACATCCGATTCCCAGTCCTCCAGCGGCGCGTTTTCGAGCAGGAATCCGAGCACGTCGCGCAGGGGCTGCTCCGGCAGACGTCCTCGGCTTTCGAGTCGTTCCTTGGCGGCGTCTTCGCGTTGCTTGCGTTTCATGGCCGGTGGATTGATCCACGATTCCATGTACGGCTTTGCCTGGAATCCCGGAGTGTCATTCTTTGCCAGCCGATCCGCCGCTTCGCGCGCAACCTGCGAGCCCGGCGGCGACGTCTCGCGCCGCATGAACGGTGAATGCGGATCGATCAGATTGTCCAGCGTGACGCAGACGTCAATAAATGATTCGACGACGTCGTGACCGTGGCGATCGATGTGCTTGCGAATCCGCGTCGCGTGGTTCGCCATCTCATCCATCATCTTGCGATTGGTCTTGCTGAACCAGAAGTTGTGCTTGAAGAAATCGCAGTGGGCATACACATGCGCCATGACGAGTTTCTGATCTGTCAGGCAATTGTCAGCGACGAGATAGGCGTAGCACGGATCGTTGTTGATCACGAGTTCGTAGATCTTGCCGAGGCCGTAGACGTGCTGCTTGCGGAGTTTCTCGTATTCCATGCCGAAGCGCCAATAGGGATAGCGCTGCGGAAAACCGCCGTATGCGGCGATCTGCTGCATCGTGTCGAAGTCGACCATCTCGAATCGCGTCTCGAAGAAATCGAGACCGGCGTTCGACGCGATCTCCATGATCTCCTTGGCGTGGCGGACCAGATCGGGGCGTTTGGTTTCGATGCTCATCCGTGCGCTCCCTACTTGCCCGCGCCGAAGAATGTCTTCAGCGAGTCGTAGATATCGTCCTTGGTATTCACGCGACTGGTGATCACGCCGTCTTCCTTGTCGAGATGTTCATGGATGACGTTGATGAAGTTTCCGCTGCCGTAGGCGCTGGCGACCTGGCAATATCCGAACATGTTGCTCTTCGGCAGGAGCACTTCGCGAACCAGGCGACAGCATTCGCGCGAATCGCTTTCGCTCGAGTTGTCGCCGTCGGAGAAGTGGAAGATGTAGATGTTCCACTCGTTCGGATCGTAATTGGTTTCAATGACCTGTTTGCAAAGGTGAAAAGCGCTGCTGATCTTCGTGCCGCCGTCTTCGCGGATTCGGAAGAACGTCTGTCGATCGACTTCGCCGGCGCGCACGTCGTGAACGATATAGCGGCTTTCGATGCCTTCGTAGTTTCTGCGCAGCCACGCGTCGATCCAGAAGGCCTCGAGTCGGACGAGTTCCTTCTGTTCGTCGCCCATGGAGCCCGAGACGTCCATCATGTAAATGATGACGGCGTTGGACTGCGGCTTCTTGACGGTCTTCCAGCTACGATAGCGCTGATCGCGCTTGATGGGCACGACGATCGGGAAATCCGGATCGTAGAGGCCGGCCATGATCTGGCGCTTCAGGGCGGCGCGAAATGTGCGCTTGAAGTGTCGCAGGGAATCGGGGCCCGTCGAACGGATGCCGCTGTACTTGTCTTTTTCGGAGGTGATCGCGTGTTTGCCCTTCGGCTGAATCCGGGGCAGTTTGAGTTCGTCGCCGAGAATGTCGGCCAGTTCGTTGAGCGAGACTTCGACTTCGAGGATGTGCTGGCCTTCCTGCGTTCCGCCGGGGCCCATCTCGCCTTCCTGCCCGTCGACCGGATCACCGCTTTCGCCTTCGCCGATTCCGACGCCGGCATCGTTGTTGTCGCCGTATCGAAAATGGGGCAACTCGATTCCGCGAACAGGAATCGAGATCGTCCGCTCGCCCTCCCTGCCCAGCAGTTCGCCGCGCGTCAGGAACTTGCGAAGGTCCTTGCGGATCTTCCCTTTGACGATCTGGCGAAATCGTTGATGGTCCTTCTCGATTTTCAGGGCCATGCAAACCTCTCGGAAGCAAAGAGTTACAAGTCCACACCGGTGTCGTCCGGCTTTCCGGGACACTGAATGCGTCGGATCCATTGAATCGACGCATAGCGGCAGCACCCTAATCATAAGGTACGACACGCGCAGAATCCGCCGATCCATCATCCGGGCGCGCTATTTGAGATATCGGAAGACGCCGACGTCAGGTCAAGCTCAGAGTCGGTGAATCCGTTGGCCGCGCGACGGCGGAACCCTCCGGCCGCCCCATTGGCGACAATCGGGAAGAGGATGGACAATTCTATGCATGGAAACACGAGTGATTGCTTTCGACGTCTTTCAAACGCTCGCCGAACCGACGGACGACCGAGTTCGAGCGCTTGAAGTTCAGGACATTCTGGAACGATTCGGCGTTCAGACGAGCTATCAGGCGCTCGAAGCCGCGCGGCAGTTTGTGTTCTTTTTTGATGCGCCGACGCGCGAGATTCACGGCTATGTTGATTTTCTGGCGTTGCAGTTCGATCGTATGAAGTTGCGCGTCAATCTGGACGTGATTGAATCCATCGCTGCGATCTACCAAGAGCGAGACGCAATGCAGTTGTACGACGATGCGCTCTCTTCGATCAGCGCCGTCAAATCGAAAGGCATGCGTGCGGTCGCCTTCACGACGCTTCCCCAATTCATGCTCGGTCGCGCCACGGCCGCCGAACTGCTGCCTCGGCTTGACGGCTACTTCGATGCGTCGGCGACGGGATACGCGAAGGGTGATCCGAGGTTTTACAAGGCGATCACGGATGCGCTTGATGTTCCGCCCGCAGCGATTCAGTGCATTGGCGATGATCCAGTCGGCGATTGCCTGCTGCCGGCTCGAGTGGGATGGCGACCGACGCGGCTCGTGCGATCGCCGTCGGCTGATGATTCGTCGAGTTCATTTCCCGTCGCGCGATCCCTGACGGAATTTGTGTCGGCCATCTGATTTGCCTGGCTTGCCAACTGGAATCGACCATTGGCCTCGATTTGGTTCGTCGCGGAATTCTGCGAAGTGCATTCGTGCATGAGATGACTCATGTATGCTGCAGACCTCGTGACAAAGCCAAGTCTATGACGCACTTTCAGTGCTTGGCGCATGGTTTGTTCCGTAACCCAGGGCTGCGATTGCCCGCTTCGCGGGCTGCACTTGCCCTGGGCTCACTTATGGCACGCTTTCAGCGTGCGGGGCAAGAGCGTTCAAATCGCGTTTTCCGTACTTGCGAGAAGAACCGTTTCGTGTTGTGGCGTTCAGCCTGCTGTTACAGCGCTCCGCACACGCCACATAGAGTCAGCGAGTTTCGGATCGACCCTAAGTTGAGGCGATGCGCCGCGCGAGCGCCTTGGTTTCGTCGTCACAATGATCTATCGCGATTCTCGCTTCCGGGAAATTCGCGTAGAACCGAAAAAATTCCGGATTCCGCAGTCCAACGACGCGGTTTGTGCGTGATACACGTGAAGTCATGCGAATTGGGGGCGTGGCGGCGTATAATTGAGCCCGTTCCGGATAGATATGCCCCATTGAGATGAATTGACTGATTGCGGCCGTCGCGGGCCGCGTGGCTCCTCGCCGAGTATCGGAGAGTGTCGAATGATGAGTACGCAGATTCGTTCCGCAGGTTTCAAGGCCGTTTCGATGGCCGCGATGTTGTTCGCGTGTGTCGCGGGACAGTGTGATCCCGGCGTTGGCAGCATGTTGCCGGGGGCGCAGGGACCCGCCGGGGATCCCGGTCCGCAAGGGCCCCAGGGCACTCCGGGGGCGGCAGGCACGGACGGGTCGCTTCGCGCATACGGCGACGGATCGGCGGGCGATCGTGTCGTATCCGGCGATGAGAACTGGAACAACGGTCCCAACCAGCCCAAGAATCTTCAGTTCAAGAGCCTGACGATCGAGGACGGCGTGACGCTGAAGGTTCCAAGCGGCATGACGATTCGGACGACGGGTGACTTCGTCAATCGCGGCACGATCGTTGTGTTGCCGGCGGCGGACGGCGGCTTTGCGGGATCGGATGCGCCCGGCAGCGCCGACGATGTGTCGACGGCGAACATTGATCCCGTGGCGGGGCTTGGAACGCTGGCGGCACAGGCGGGCGAAGTGGGCGGCACGTCATCGCCTCGACTGGCGGGACGCGGCGGTATTGGCTTGAGCGAGTTCGAAACCCGGCAGGTATTGACGATCACGACACTCGCCGGCGGCGGCGGGGCCGTGGGGGGAAGTGATACCAACGCGGGCGTGACGAGCAATGCGGGTTCGAAGGGCGGTGGGGCGCTGCGCATCGTTGCGATGGGTTCGATCATGAATGCCCCGGGCGCCGAGATCATTGCAAATGGCGAAGGCGGCGAGGGCGGCGGCGGCGGCGGCGGGCTCGTGATTCTGGCTTCCATGACGTCGGTCGATAACGCGGGCATGATCATCGCGATGGGCGGTGATGGTGAAAGCGGCGACAGCAACGAAGGCCCGAATGGCGGCGGCGGCGGCGGGATCGTTCACATGCTGGCGCCGGATGTGACGGAATCGGGCGGTGTTGATGTGTCCGGTGGAGTCGGTGGCGGAGTCGGCGGCGGTGTCAACGCGGCAACACGATTCGGCGGCGGCGGCGGCGGTGCATCGGGCGGCGACGGCGGCAACGGCGGATCGGTTCCCGGCGGGGCGGTCGTGATGCCGGCGGCGGCGCAGGGCGGCGAAGTCGGTTTCGATCTGGTGACGGAAGTCGATCCGACTGCGTTGTTGTAGTTCGTCGAGTCTTGCGAATCGTAGGGTGGGCCGTGCCCACCTGGTGCAACGAGCGATCGCTTCGCGTGCGCCGTGGGCACGGCCCATCCTGCATTCTCCAATTCACGTTCGAGTGCGACATGCAATCGGAGTCGAACCG
The DNA here is from genome assembly GCA_029259995.1 of Phycisphaerae bacterium. Classification (GTDB taxonomy): domain Bacteria; phylum Planctomycetota; class Phycisphaerae; order UBA1845; family UTPLA1; genus ECT2AJA-110-A. The sequence continues at coordinate 4,491 of JAJDEC010000445.1, read as the reverse complement.
AACCGGCTTTTGGCCGGTTCCACACCATGTTCGGCGAATCCATCGTGAACCGGCCTGGCCTGTGCGACAACAAGGCTACGCCATTTGTTTGCGGATGGTCATGTCGTAGCTGCGGACCATGTCGTTGCGGAGATACCAGCCGACGAAAAAGTAGATCAGGGCCGAGCACATGGTTGCGATCAGGGCGATGACGCGGCATTGGCCGAGATTGGGTGTGGCGCCCGACAGTCCGTCGGTCAGTGCATTCATCGGGCTGATGGCGATGTGGCAGGCCGTGATCGGCGTAAGCGGCATAAATGCGGATGTGAGCTGGAACGCATCGCCGGATCCCTTGATGGCATAGACGCAGATGCTGGTTCCTGCCATGACGATGGCAATGACGCCGGCGGCCGTGAAGACGGCGCCCATGGTGCGTTTCGATTTGATCGAAGACTTCAGACCGATCATGCATGCGAACGCGGTAAACGCCAGAAACATGACGGGCAGTGTCAGCAGTGCTTCGGGATTAACGATGGCGACGTTTTGATCAAACAATCGCCCTCTGAACAAGTCGGTCAGGACAAACAGCAGGACCGTGAAGTAGGGGACGAGCAACATCGGTCCGGCCGCCCAGATGAGGCCCCAGGTCTTTCCCGTAATCACATTGCTGCTCGTCAGCGGCGTCGCAAGAATGAGTTCGAGCGTATTACTTTCCTTTTCGCGTGTCATGCTCGTGGCGGCAGCCGTTGTGGCGACAAAAAGCGTGATTCCGAACTCGACGACGACAACGCCGTAGATCCATTGCTGAAGTTCGGCTGTCGTGATTTGTCCTCCCAGATGGGCGACGAGCAGTCCGATTGCGATCAGGCTGCCTGCAGCAACGAGAAAAATGCGCGACGCCTTTCCGCCGCCGGCGGCGGCGCTGGTCACGGATTCGCGCCAGGCGATCGGGTTCTTGCTGACCGTGCGCGGCGGCTTGGATCTCGCATCGGCACTGGTTGTTTCATCGTCGTTTGATTCGCCGGGATTGCTGCCCGCGGCCAGTGTTCGGCCGCCGAAGACTCGCGACAGGAACGTCGGCTCTCCTTCCTTGGCGCTGCGGCGAACGAATCCGAGGCTGATGGTAAGGAGCGTCATGGACGCCAGGCATGTGATGACGATGTAGCTGTAGTGAGGGTAGGCGAGCAGGTACTTCCCGGGGAAGCCGTAGTGGGCGACATCCGCCCAATTGGGCGCGGGCGTCTCACCCAGAATGACGAACATCGACAGGAACGGATGGAACGCCGCGAGCCAGCTCATCTTCTGCGTACCCGTGGGAGAGGGCATCGATTCCGCGGGAATCAGGCCGCTCCACGATCCGAGCACGTACACGGCCAGGAGATAGACGGCGATGGCGAGATAGAAAGAGAAGATGGTTCGGCCTGTACCGATCTTGATGACGCTGATACTGATCGCGATCGAACCCATGAGCAGGGCGGTGGCGGCGGCGATTGCGATGGCGAGCATGATCTTGTCGCCCGTGACGCCACCGTAGACCATGATGATGCAGAACAGGGGGATGCTCGCGACGAGGAGCGCCACGACGAAGAAGAGCCGACTCAATAGTGAACCGAGGACGATTTGTCCGTTGGTCAGCGGCGTCGACAAGAGAATGTTGTACGTCTGCGAGTCTTTTTCCTGTGTGATGGCGGCGGCCGCGAAGATGGGGGCGATGACGCAGACCATGCCGAGTTGAATCAATGAGACGTTCTTGAAGACGATGGTTGCCTGTTTGGCGAAGTCAGCGAGGGAGCCCGTCGAGCCGCCGCCCTGCATCAGGACGATGCCGATGACGACGGCGATGGCCATGACGGAGAGATAGCCGAGGCGAATCCAGAGATGGCGCTTTCGGCGGCCGCCGGACTGCACGACGCGCACGAGAATGGGATTCGCGGGAACAAGCCGCCAGAACCAGAGTCCGAGATCCTTGATGATGGTTGGCATGTCAGGTTATCCCAGGCGCTTCTGTCTTCGTCGAACGGATCAGAGCGGGAATGTATCTAGACCGCGCTCCTGCAGGGCGCGCTCCGCTGCCTTGCGGGCTTCGAAGCGCTGTTTGCTGGTCGGCAGGGTTTCGATTCGCTTCTTGAGTTCTTCTCCGATGTCATTCAACGGCTTCATCAGTTTGTCGAAGGCGCGTTCGAGTTGAAACTTGAACGGGCCGTTATTGAATTTGGAATCGAGCCGCCAGGAGAGCCGATCGGCGATTCGATTGCTGCGGTACTTCGCGACCCACTCGTCCGACTTGACATTGGCGGCCCGCGTTTTGCATTCTTCGAGGATGCCCTTGGCGGACGTCTGTTGTTCTTCGTCAAAGTCGTAGAAGATGATGGCATTGCGAACGTATTGTTCCCAGTTGGTCTCGACGTTGATCGTCCACGCCATTGAGCGATCGACCTGTCGTCGCGCCCTGCGGATCTCGCGCGGTTCGTCCGGATTGTCGGCGGCGTCTTCGTCGTCGGATGCGCCGGGGCGATCGAAGAATGGGTTGGCGCCGTCGGCGACCTGGCCGTTCTCCCAGCGTTGCATGCGCGCTTCGAAGATACCGATGCCGGCGGTCAGTGCGGTCATATCGCCCGTGAACTGAAGCCGTTGTTTGAGCGTCATGACTTTGCCGACGTCCGCGGCGCTGTCCATGAAGAACTGACGCAGGGCGGGGATCAGGGGCTTGATGCCCTTGGCGAACTCGACGGCGGATTCTTTCGGGAACTCGCCGTCGTTGGCGATCATCGTCGCCATCATCATTTCGAAGGCGTCGCGCCCGACGGTCGCATTCTCGTGCGCAAGTTTCATGATGTTTTGTTCGATGGCGTCGGCGACGCCTTCGATCTGTTTGTCATCGAGAGAGTAGCGATCCCTCATCTGCTGTGTCATTCGTCCGCCGATGGCCCTGGCGATGGCGGGCGTCATGCGGACGCCGATGTCGGTCGGATCGTCATATTTCTTTTCGGGCCGGGTTTCCTCGGCGATGTCGGCGGGCTTCTCGTTCGCGTCGTTTCGTGCCTTGGGCGATTCGCTGGTGTCCCACGAATCGTCGACCTCGGCGGGTTCGGATGTCGGCTCGGGCCCAAGGGCGAATGCGGACGGAACGGCAAACGTCGCAGTCGCAATCAGCGCGACGACGAATATGAATCTGAATGGACTCTCTGACATGATCCCAATCCTCCCAGTTGCGGACGGACGAACCCTGGCTGGCCGAAATGACGCCATAGGGGTTCAACGGCATACGCGGCGTTACTGCACGATTCCCTTGGTGAATCGCATGAATGCCGTCTCAAGATTGACCTGCTCCTCCTTCAGTTCGCGGAGGGGCAGGTTGTTTTCGAGCAAGGCTTTGGCGAGAAAGCCGAAATCGTGCGTGTCGACCTTGAGGGCGACGAGCAGGCGGCCGTTGTCGGCTTCGACTTTCTCGACCTGTTCCAGGGCGGACAGAACGCGCGTCGCGTGTTCCTGTTTGTCGCCGACTTTGACTTCGACGAGGGTTCCCATGCGCGTCTGCCGGATGATCTCGTCGATCGTGCCCTTGAAGAGCATCTCGCCGCGTTCGATGATGCCGACAGTCGTGCAGAGCTCGGCCAATTCGTGAAGAATGTGGGAGCTGATGATGATTGTTTTGCCCATGCGTCGAAGCTCCTTCAGGAGTTCGCGCATCTCGATGCGGGCGCGCGGGTCGAGACCGCTGGCGGGTTCGTCGAGGAAGAGAATTTTCGGATCATGCAAAAGGACTCGCGCGACGCTGAGGCGCTGCTTCATGCCGCGGGAAAGCCCGTCGACCAGGGAGTCGCGCTTGTACGTGAGGTCCGTGAGTTCGAGGACATCGCCGACGACGCGCGTACGCTCATCGCCGTGGATGTTGTAGGCGGCGGCAAAGAATTCGAGATACTCCTGCACGACCATGTCTTCGTAGGCGCCGAAAAAGTCGGGGACGTAGCCGATCAGGGGGCGGATCAGGCGGGATTCATAACCCACTGTGAATCCGCAAACCTTGGCCTCGCCCCATGTCGGCTGAAGCAGCGTGGACAGAATGCGAATCGTCGTCGTCTTGCCGGCGCCGTTGGGACCGATGTAGCCGAAGCACTCGCCTTCCTCGATCGACAGGTGCAGGTTCGCGAGGGCGATGAGCTTGCCGTAACGCTTGGTCAGGTTGATCGTCTGTATGATCACAGTTGCGCGACCCTCTTTGTGCGACGCCTAGTTCCGTTCGACTGGAATCAGGAATCGATACATTGTCAGTGCCCTTTCGGGTCTTTCGTTGGTCCGATCGATCTCGAGCACGGCCTGCGATGGGACATTCGAGAACCCGATCAGGACGGCCGTGTGTTTCGAAATCCAGTGGCTGCAATCCAGTCGTCTGCCGTAAGAGCGCTGAAGGTCCCAGGCTTTGTTCATGTCGACGGGATCGAGGAGATTGTACACAGAAAGCAGCAGGAACGGTGTGTGCGTCACGTCGTCCGGTTGATTCCTCATCGACTT
>JAJDEC010000444.1 GCA_029259995.1 Phycisphaerae bacterium | reverse complement strand
GCCATTGTCAGCATTGCCATATGTCACGTCCTGTGTCGATCGATTCGTTTGATTGTCGTGTTCTGTCCGTCAGCGATTCCGATGCATCGATTCGCTGAAAACTAATGCAACTGCGAAATGGCGCTGCTGGACGCCGACTTCGGCGAACCGTTGTCCGCACCGCTCAAGTACGCCTGGAATTCCGAATATTGCCGTCGCAATGCCGGCGTCATTTCCTCGAAACAATGATGGAAGGGTTCCGTGTTGTTCGATTGATAGGATTCCGTCTCTTCGACTGCCGCGGAGATTTCCGCCGTGATCTCGGCTTCCATCGTTTCGCGCGCCTTCTCGTCCATCACGCCCTTGTCCTGGATGTACTTCCAGAAACGATCGATCGGATCCTTGGCTCGCCACGCCTCGACTTCTTCTTCCGTTCGATACTTCTTTGGATCATCGGCCGTCGTGTGAACGCCCAGCCGATACGTCACGGCCTCGATCAATGTCGGGCCGCCGCCGCTTCGAGCCCGATCAACGGCCTCCCGCGTCGCAGTGACCATCGCGAGAATGTCGTTGCCGTCGGCCTGGATGCCGTTGATGCCGTAGGCGAGCGCCTTCTGAGCAATTGTCTCCGACGCCGTCTGCTTCCGGCGCGGCAGTGAAATCGCCCACTGATTATTCTGCACGACGATGACCATCGGCAGATTGAAGGCCGCCGCGCAGTTCACGCCCTCGTGGAAATCGCCTTCGCTCGTGCCGCCATCGCCGACGAACGCCAGCGCCACACTCTTGTTGCCATCCAGCTTGCAGCCCCAGGCGATGCCCGCGCCGTACTGAATCTGCGAAGAAACCGGAACGCAGATCGGAAGATCATTCATCCCCTCGGGCGGTGTCGACCCGATTTCATTGCCGCCCCACCAGAGCATCAGTCGCGACATCGGCCAGCCGCGCCACAACATGCCGGCCGGCTCGCGAAACGACGGCACAAACCAATCGTCCTTCGTGATGGCAAACGCGGGCCCCAGCGCCGCGGCTTCCTGTCCGAGCGCCGGACCATAGGTTCCGATCCGCCCCTGACGCTGCAATCGCAACATCCGCTCGTCATATCGCCGCGCAAGCAGCAGGCCGCGAAACAGCGAATGGAGTTCATCCTTCGACAGCTTGGGTTCCAGCTTCTTGTCGACCTTTCCGTTCGCATCAAGAATCGACAAAGACTCGACGGTATTCTTCAGTTCTATCTTCTTCCGTGGCACGCGGATTCTCCTTCCGACCAGTCGCCGAACCGCGATTGTCGTCCAGTGTCGACGAGCGATTGCTCGTTCACACATCCGACAGTCGCGACGAATACCCAGTCGCAGCTATGCAATTCGATCACGATCCCGATGGAACCGTCTCAGACGTTGAGAAACGCCCAATTCCGACACCTGCCTTCAAGGGCAGTTCGCAACGATCGTGATGAAAACTCGAATACACCTTTTCGAACGTCCCGAGCCGAATTCGCCTCGCAACACTCGCTCCTGCAGCATTTTAGCGGGCGGGAGGCATTTGCCAATCAATCGAATCGCGCAACACGACCCGGGACTCGACATCGTTCCATGACGAGCCTTCAAGACCATAAGATCGTGTCCGATAAGGGCTTGTGCTCAATCCGACCGGGTGAATTCGCTGCCTCAGAATTGCCAACATGATCAGGCGTTTCACGATATCACATCGCCCAAGAACTCAATGCCGTTGTCATCGCCGCGGTTTGTTCTGATCCCACCAGTCGATCCACTTCCGACGATCGAATCCGAAATTCTCGCCCGTGATCGCGATCAGCGCTTCCTGCACCTCTGTGCGATAGACCGACACCATCGCCTGCTGATAGTACGTGTGCGTGCCCACGAGCGTGCCAGGGCCGAGGACACCGATGTCGCCGGGATGGTATCGGATGACGCGACGGCCGTGCACGTATCGCGAGTACCCACTGAACGTCCCGTAGATGTCGCCGATGCTGACAGCCCTCGAATGACGCACAATGCCCGGCACTTCCGTCGAAATCTGCTCGATCAGGTCCGGAACCGTCTCCACGGCGCTCATCACGCCCAGCGCCGTCGCGGCGTGCCGCAGAATTCCCTCCTCGTCGCTGAAGAGCGCATCGCGAAGCCGCTCGACAACGCGCGGATCGTCTCGCCGCTTCAACTCCTCCGCCGCTGCGCGGCGCACGTGCTTCGATGGATCGAGAACCGACATCACGACGAGGTTCATTGTGGCGTCATCGTCGGAGAACTGAGAAAGCGCCTCAACAAGCACGAGTCGCGATGCACGATTTCCACTGCTCATCACGCCCGTCAATGCAGGGATCGCCAGAGGATCCTGAATTTTCAGGATGTTCTCGCGCGCCGTGCGGAACTTTTTTCGATTAACGGGCCCGCGTCGGGGCGACATTTGCGAATCGTGAATCGCTCGCACTTTCACAAACCACTGCGAGATGATCTTGCGAATCAGCCGCTCCTGCTCCGCCTGCGCTCGACTCGCCGCAACATCCGCCGGAACCGGCGCGTGCTTCGACGGCGAACGCACCCAATCGCCACGATCGTTCCGCTCGTAACCCAGTGCCTCGCGCGTCGGCCCGTGATCCGAATCCAGCGCCAGTGCGTGCTCCAGCTCGTCCGCCCGCTCCGGTCCCAGGTCGCGCTCGTCACACCACATCGCAAGTTCGTAATGCGCCTGCGCCGTTTTTTCGCACTGCTTCCGCCGTTCGCGATACAACTGCCATGGCGAAGTCTGCTTCTTGTGCCGTGCAATATCGTCCTTGTTCAGATCGACGACACCGATGTGCGTGCGAAGCCGATAGGCCTTGCCGAGATCCTCAAGAATTTCGCATTCCAATGTCTGACCATTCTTGGTCTTGATAAGATCCGCGTGACTCGTTTGATTCGAACCGAATGACAGCGAGATGAAGACTGCTGCGGCGATCCTGCTGTATCGATTTTCGCGTTTGGCGGGACGATCATCGTTCATACGCAGGGATTATACGCAAGCCGACGCACGGAAATGATCGAATTTGTCTGGCGAAATTGGCCGCGAAATCGCGGCAGGGATGTGCCGGCCACGAGAATCGGTCTGAAACCACATTTTTGGTTCTTCACGGATTTGCGGAACGACGGC
>JAJDEC010000443.1 GCA_029259995.1 Phycisphaerae bacterium | reverse complement strand
GGGCATGCCCTGGGCCACGGTCCATGATGAGCAAAAAGAAAGAATGCGGGTGCAACCCGCCCTAAATTTCGAACTTCGCAACGCGCCGGATTGCGCTACCCGTCACTCGAATCCAGCACCGCCATGAACGCCGCCTGCGGGATCGCCACGTTCCCCACCTGCTTCATGCGCTTCTTGCCTTCCTTCTGCTTCTCGAGCAGCTTGCGTTTTCGCGAGACGTCGCCGCCGTAGCACTTCGCCGTGACGTCCTTCCGCAGCGCCTTGATCGTCTCCCGCGCCACGACGCGATTGCCGATCGCCGCCTGGATGGGCACGTCGAACAGGTGCCGCTCGATCTCCTTGCGCAGGCGCGTGATCAGGCGCCGACCGCGATACTCCGCACGGCTGCGATGCACGATCAACCCAAGGGCATCGACCGGCTCGCCGTTGACGAGAATGTTCAGCTTGACGAGATCGTCCTCGCGGAAGCCGATCATCTCGTAGTCCATCGTCGCGTAGCCGCTCGTGACACTCTTGAGCCGATCGAAGTAGTCGTAGATCACTTCCGCCATCGGAAACTCATAGACAAGAACCACGCGCTCCGTCGAGAGATAGTCCGTCCGCTTGTACGTACCGCGCCGCTCTTCGCTGAGCTGCATCACGGCGCCGATGTAGCGCGTGGGGACGATGATCTCTGACTTGACGTACGGCTCCCGGATCGACTCGACTTTGTCCATGTCCGGCAGTTCGGCGGGCGATTCGATCACCTTGATCACGCCGCCCTTCATTTCGACTTCGAATCCGACCGTCGGCGCCGTCTGCAGGACGTCGATGTCGCTTTCACGTTCGAGCCGCTCCTGGATGATCTTCATGTGCAGCAGGCCTAGGAATCCGCAGCGAAAGCCCGTCCCCAATGCCGTACTCGACACAGGCGAAAAGTTGAAACTCGAATCGTTAAGCCATAACTGTTCCATCGACTCGCGCAGCTCCGGGCTCGTCGTCCCCGGTCCCGGATAGAAGTCGCAGAATACCATCTGCTGCGGCGACTGATAGCCCGGCATCGGACTCTTGCACGGACGCCCGTCGAGCGTGACGGTGTCGCCAATGGCCACGTCGCGAATCGTCTTGATACCGCCGAACATGTAGCCGACCTGCCCGGACTGAAGCGCTGGAAGACTGGAAATCCCCGGTCGGAACACGCCGATGTCATTGGCAACATAAGTCCGCCCAGCCGCCATCAGCCGAATCCGATCGCCCTTCTTCAATTCGCCGTCCATGATTCGCAGATGACAGACGACGCCGCGATGGACATCGACTTTCGCATCGTAGATCAGTGCCTTGAGTTCGCCCGTCGGCTCGCCCGTCGGGGCCGGAATGCGCTCGACAATCGCGGCCAGCACATCATCCACCCCAACGCCGGTCTTGGCCGAGGCGAAAATTGCCTCGTGCGCCGGCAGCCCGAGCACCTGTTCCAGCTCGATCGCGATGTCCTCGGGGCGTGCAGCGGGCAGATCGATCTTGTTGATCACGGGAATGATCTCCAGACCCGCCTCAACCGCCTTGTAGGCATTCGCCAGCGTCTGGGCCTCAATGCCCTGTGCGGCGTCCACGAGCAGCAATACGCCCTCACAGGCCGCCAGCGCCCGGCTCACTTCGTAGTGAAAGTCCACGTGGCCCGGCGTATCGATCAGGTTCAGCAGATATCCGCCCGGCTCCGCGGGCTTCTCCGTCGTCGCCGACGGGGTATACGGGTAATCGAGCGTGCATCGATTGGCCTTGATCGTGATGCCCATTTCCCGTTCCAGATCCATGTCGTCGAGGATCTGATTGCGGAATTCCCGCTGCGTGATGGCGCCGCATCTGAGAAGCAGTCGATCGGCAAGAGTGCTCTTGCCGTGATCGATGTGAGCGATGATTGAGAAATTACGAATTCGCTTGAGTTCCATGCGTGGATTCTATCGAGACATGGCGTCTCGCGTAGGGGGGTAAAAAGGGGTATCCGGAGAATCGCGCATGCTCGCCCAGGCGCGACACCCGGATACCAGGGGGGAAGGTATTCTGTACCGGCATGCAGCCATGGGCGTAGAAACGCGGCCAAGCCGGAAAATTGCCTCAGTCTAATACGTCTAGTCGACGGCCTTCGGCCTCATGCCCCGTAAGCGGATCCCACTTGCATTCGGGGCAGATCAGAACCGTTCCGTCCGGTTTGATGCGCTGGAACGCCGCTCCGCAGCTTCCGCACACCATGCCGGCATGCCCCGTGTATTGGGTGCACGTCGGGCACTTGGCAACGCGCTCCGTCGTCGGAGTTCCTCGCCGCCTCGGTTTGTCCGGATCGCCGCCTGCCGATTCGAGCTTCACTTCCTTGAACGTATCAAGCGGCGAATTCTTGTTGTCGAGTTCAAATCCGATCTTGCACTCGGTGCAGTACCAGTAGGATTTCGCATTCAGATCTTCCGGCACTTCCGGCGTCGATCTCGAATACATGAAAATAACGCCCGCCATGACAAACAGTCCGATGGCGGCTCCGATCTTGAGCAGTCGTTTATCTTGCATGAATTCCGTCGTTGATGGACTATCGAACTGTCAAACGCCAGCCCGGCTTCTTGAGGTAATTGGTATCGAAGTACCCGTTCTTTGCATGGCCATCCATGAACAGCATCGTGTGAACTGAGAACTTACCGTGCCATCCCAATTGACGGAAGTCCGTAGCCGGCGCCTGATTGCCCGGATCGAATTGCGGCCAGGCACTATCGACCGTATTCTCGTACATCATCACGAAGTCGGATGCCGATCCGCCAATCTGCTGATTCACAACCTGCTGGCCGTACTTGAACAGATTCTCAATATTGAATGCAGGAACCGGAGCGTCCTCCCATGCATCCAGAAAGATCCAGTTCAGGCTGTAGCTTGTGCCGTAGATCTCGAAGGCCGAAGCGCTCTGCCACGGCTGCGGCGGCATCGTGGATCCGACGACACCGGAGACGCCCCACTTGTCGCCGGGACATTGTGCAACCTTGACGGGCTTGCGACCCGCAACGGCCGGTTCCAGGAACTTGTTGAATCCCTTTGCTTCGGACGGAACGCGATACCAGTCTGCGCTCGTCTCCTGTTCCGGATGCGTCGATGTGGAATCGTCGGGCTGGCCACCGCCCCAGGAGTAGCTGCTGTAGATGCCGACGCCCGGGTAGAGATTGACATTACCGTTGGTCACGGAATGCGCGTAGGTCCAGGGAATGTTCGTGTTGGATTCCAGGTACATGTCCTTGGCGATGCCGATCTGTCGCATGTTGCTCATGCAGAGCGTCTTCTTGGCTTCTTCGCGAGCCTTGGACAACGCCGGCAGAAGCACCGAGATCAAAACGGCGATGATCGCGATCACGACAAGGAGCTCGATCAACGTAAATGCGTGCTTTCGAATTTGCATAGTAACCTTCCTGTCCCCCCCACTTGTTCAAATCCGTCGAGCCATCGACTGTAGATGACTGAACTCAACTCGACTGATTTCCGGGGGGCTTGTTCCGTCCAGTCGATATCCGACGGCACATTCGCCGTCAGTTTCATTCACAATTCTAGAATCCCCGTTCCGTATTCGGCTCTGGCCATGTCGTATATCCAGGACCATCCGAATATCGCGTGTCGAGGAATCGATACTCCGCGTGGCCGTCCAGGAACCCCATCGAATAATAGGACAGCTTGGAGTGCCATCCTTTGTAGAGACCCTGAAATGGACTCTGCTGCTGGGAATCCCTGGGCTTCGCCTCATACATAAAGACGTTCATCGCGGCCTCAGTGAAAACGATGAACCGCGAAGCATTTCCACCGACCTTGTACTTGAGCATCGCCGTACCGGCCTGGCTCAATTGGTCAATATTTCCGTAGTAGCCGCCGTTCCAGGGCGGGGCCTCCTGCCAGTACCAGTTGATGGCGTAGCTGTTGCCGTTGACCTGGTAGGACGGGAATCTCGAATCCACGTCCGGCGGAACCGTCGATCCCACCAGCGGCGTCGCATTCCATTTGTCCGCGGGGCACGCGTAGGTGCCGATTTTGGACTTCCGGCCTGTGATTCCGGGCGCGATGTACTTGTTGAAAGGCCGGATCTCCGTGGGATATCGATACGTATCCGAACCCGGGTATTCAGGGTTCGGCATTTCATGTTGCCAGCCGCCGTAGATGAACTCCGAAACGACACTTGACGAAAAACCGCCGATGTTGAACCCCATGTGCCAGGGCAACGATGGGCGCTCGTCCTGATCCGCGAAATACATCGGAACAGTCATCGAGATCGTCCGCAGATTGTTCATGCAATACGCGGCGTCCGATGCGCTTCTCGCCTTCTGTAACGCAGGAAGCAATATCGCAATCAGCACGGCAATAATTGCTATCACCACGAGCAATTCTATCAACGTGAAAGCGCTTTTTTTGGACTTCATGATCACCACTCCACCCTGGATGCGATTCCTGAATACCCCTATCGCTCACACACCGGACATTTCCCCACAGATCCGTCCGGCAGCCACTTTGGAAAATACTTCTCGCACGCCCGACAATAGTCTGCCAGCACGGCGCCCGTGTCACCACACTCGCCAACCGGGTACACGACCACGTCCACTCTGCCGGCGTCGCGCGACGCGCGACCTCGCCCACCGCGAGGCCGCATGCCGAATGCCCGAATCTCTTCGAACGGCCGACGCACGTGCGCCCCCGACGCGACGCACACAAGGTCAACCCTTTGGACGTCGTCGGGGACCTCTTCAACGAAATCGTCACCTCCGGAGTTGATTGCAAAAATCGTTCCTGCAACCGCGAACCCAAGAATGACCACTGCGATCTTGATATTCCTATTGACGCCCATACCCACCAATTCAGGTACTGACCTAATTGACGAGGCGACTCCGCCCGAGAATCATTACGATTTCGAGCACAGATTCCAATTGTTTTTGGTGGGCAACGCGCAAATATCTACGCAGAATTGTCCACCCACTTCACCCGTAAGTCCAACGATACCGCAAAGATATGGCAGACTGCAAGCGAATTCCGCTCATTTGCCCATCAGGCGTCGGAAAATCGACCCGCCAGCCGAGCCGCCTCGCCGGCGAGCATCTTGTAAGTATGCTCGTCCCCCGGGTATTGACGGCTCCGAATGTCCGATACGTAACTGTCTACCGCCGAACGAATTGCGCCTCGGACGTCACCATATTGTCGGACAAATCGCGGGGCGGGCCCCTCCGCCAGCCCCATCATGTCATGCAGCACAAGTACGTGACCGTCACAGAACGGCCCCGCGCCGCAGCCGATGACGGGAATATCCGTCGCCTCTGCGATCGCCCGGGCCGGCTCCGGCGGCACCGCCTCGAGAACCATCGCACAGGCCCCCGCCGCCTCCAGAATCTTGGCATCTCGGACCAACTGCTCCGCCGCGTCCGCATCGCGCCCTTGCGCACGATAGCCGCCGATCTGATGAACCGCCTGAGGTCGAAGCCCCAGATGCGCCATCACCGGAATCGTCGCCGCCACCATCTTTTCGATCGTGCCCGCGATCCGGCCGTCCCCCTCGACTTTCACGCAGTCACAGCCCGCCTCCGCCATGAATCGACCCGCGTTGCGAATCGCTTCCTCGTGATTCACGTGGTAGGACATGTACGGCATGTCGCCAACCAGATACGCCATTGGGGCGCCACGTCGAACCGCGGCGGCCAGCGTCACCAGAAACTCCACTGTGATGGGAAGCGTTGAATTATGGCCGAGGATGACCTGGGCTGCGGAATCGCCGACAAGAATGCACTCGATCCCTGCCTCTTCCTCAATCTGGGCCGTCGGGTAATCGTAGGCCGTCAGCATGGAAATCGGCTTGCGATCCCGTTTCATGGACCGCAATGTCGCCAGTGTGATCTTGTCTCGCATGTTCATGTCACGGATAGCGTAGGAAAGCCGCGCACTTTCTTCAACCGATCAAGTGGACGAATTCCAACCCAGCCAATCGGCACACACGGGGCGATACAGCCAGACATGCCCACAAGAGCCGCACTCAGCGGGCGATTTCGCGGATCAAACGCGATTCCATTTCGCCGTCCCGACCGATGTCACGCCAACGTCGGCGACCGCCGGATTGCCGCCCGAATGAATCCGGCAGGGCCCCCGTAAACCCATGCAGGGCCGATGACGCCGTCGTGATCTGCGGCTCGGGCTCGCTCAATTGCTGGATACGCACTTCGACATCGACTTTCCACTGCCGGGATTCGTAGACGAATTGAACCGTCGCGGAACGTCGAATTGTATGCAACGACGCCATCAGCACATCGTATTTGTCCGCCACATCACTGCGCCAGGGCTCATGCCACTGCTTGCTTGTCGTCGGACGCGTCGTGATCCGACCATTGGCGCGATCCTGCCTGTCCGGAACGAATCCGTGCTCTGTCAAAACGGACAGCGTCTGATCCCAGATGTCATCCGGCGCCCGCTCCGGCGCAAGATCGCTCAGCGTCGGTTCCGTCGGTCGAATCGGCTGCTGGCATGCAATGCCGCCGATTATCGAGGCAACGAAGATCATCCCCAAAAACGCAGCGCGACGCTGCCCGCCATCGTGAAATCGTCTGTCTTCGAACCGTCTGATGTCAGTTTGCATCCGTGCCATCCCGGAAATCGTACCCGACGGAATCGATGGGTCAATCGCCCCTCAGGCCGTCCAAGGACGTCAAGGCCTTTGGTCCGAATCACCAACAGAATGCAGTCGCGCGCAATTCCGTTTAACCTTCGATATGGATCGAATTCCCCAAGCCAACTGGAGCGAGACACGTGACGACAGACGCAAGTAATCAAAATCGAATCAATTTCAGCCTGATGGCCATCGCCCTCGCCGCACTGACGGTCACAGGCATGGCTGCAGCCGATACGCCCAAGCCCTCCGATCGCCCGACGCCGCCCGAATATTCGGAGTCCTGGTACGTCGTCACGATTCGAGGCC
>JAJDEC010000442.1 GCA_029259995.1 Phycisphaerae bacterium | reverse complement strand
GCCACTGGGTGCTTGCCACCCAGTGCTTGGGCCTCGGAAAGAACCTCACAACCACCAACCATCCGCCGCCCGCGTCGGTGCGTTCGAATTCCCAATGAAGAGATCAAACAACAGCTCCCTGCCGGTTGCCCTATGCCCATTATTCAGGTGACGCCTACATGACACTATAGGCCGGGGCGTTCAATGCATTCTCACGATCGGCGTATACGATCGACTTCCAATGAAGACACCCGTCGGCCATCGCAAGCTCATCAAGCACCATGACGCACCAGGCGAAGCCCATGCGCTGACATTCTCCTGCTTCGGTCGTCGTCAACTGCTTCGGCTCGATTCGCGATGTCGCCTGCTGGCGGAAGCGATTGATCGGGCGATGGCGCGTCATCACTATGAACTGATCGCATTCGTCTTCATGCCCGAGCATGTGCATCTGCTCGTGTGGCCGAGCGCGGCGGCGTCAAGAGTCTCGCAATTGCTGTACGCAATCAAGAAGCCGTTCTCTTATCGCGTAAAGCAGGCGATGATCGCCGAGTCCGATCCGATGCTCGACGTGTTGACGATTCGCGAGCGACCCGGGGAAACGTGTTTCCGTTTCTGGCAGGAGGGACCGGGGTTCGATCGGAATATCCGTGATGGTGAACTGATCTGGCGAACCATCGAGTACATCCATCGAAATCCGGCACGGCGCTCGCTTGCAGCGCAATCTTCGGATTGGAAATGGTCGAGTTGGTGGGCCTATTCGGAGGAGGAAGGGTTGAAGGCACCGATGCGGCCGCAAGTTTCCGTGTGGTCGTGGGATTGACGCTGCGCCCGAAGCACTGGGTGCTTGTCAATCGAGTCGTGCCACTGGGTGCTTGCCACCCAGTGCTTCGGCCTCGGAAAGATCGTCACAGCCACCAATCATCGCTCGCCCGCGTCAGTGCCCGTCGTGCCACCGGGCGCTTGCCACCCCGTGCTTCATTCTCGGAGAAAGCCTGTCAGCGACCCGACAATCCCCGCCCGCGTCAGTGCATCGAGATTCCCCACGCGAAACACTGACCAAGCCAACCCATTGAGAACCAAGTCGGTGCGTCGCCGCAATTAGCGTCTGTCACACCGACTTGATTTTGCACATTTTGCGCCGTTTTGCGCCACCCGCAGATTGGCGCATACGGCGCGAACGCCCGGCGGGCAAAGGAGTTAGTGCGTGCAAACGACGGTGCAATCACAAATCTGACCCGGCTGGGGCGACTCGTTCGCGAATCTCGGCGCTCCTCGTACCTGCGCCGACTGTGTCCAGGATCGGAGCAATATTTCATGCCGGGTTTCAGTTCGCAACGTCGTTTCGCGCCCGCACGGTCGCGCGTTACGATGCGACGCTTTCCAAGACGATCGGTGGGCACGGCCCACCCTACAGGATGGAAACGACGTCGCGGGATGGAGATTCCTTTCCCGCACGCCGCGCGACATGACGACGACCAACAACCAGGAAGTACCGCTTCACGGAGCTACAGCACGATGTCCCAACTGATCGAATGCGTTCCCAACTTTTCCGAAGGCCGCGACATGGCCGTGATGAAGCAGATTACCGACGCGATCGAGAGTGTCGACGGTGTCACGCTACTCGATGTCGATCCCGGCGCGGCCACCAATCGCACGGTCGTGACATTTGTCGGTGCGCCGGAACCTGTGATGGAAGCCGCCGTTCGTGCCGGGCGGAAGGCGTCTGAACTGATCGATATGGCGAAGCATCACGGCGAGCATCCGCGATTCGGAATGATGGACGTCTGCCCGCTCGTGCCCGTCGCGAACATCACGATGGAAGAGACGGCCGAGTACGCGCGGAAGCTCGCAAGACGCCTCGGCGAAGAAGTCGGTCTGACGATCTATTGCTACGAGAGCGCGGCCCTGAAGCCGGAGCGGCGAAATCTGGCGACTGTTCGCGCGGGCGAATACGAAGGCCTCGCCGACAGGTTGAAGAAAACCGAGCACAAGCCCGACTTTGGACCCGACAAGTTCAATGCCCGCAGCGGTGCGACGGCAGTCGGCGCGCGGGACTTTCTCGTCGCCTACAACGTGAATCTGAACAGCACGAGCACACGCCGCGCGAATGCGATCGCGTTCGACATTCGCGAGAAGGGGCGAATCAAGCGCGAGGGCGATCCCGTGACAGGGAAGATCGTGAATGATGCGAACGGCGAACCGATGTGGGAACCGGGCTCGCTCAAGTGTGTGAAGGGCATCGGATGGTTCATCGAGGAATACGGCGTCGCCCAGATTTCGATGAACCTGACGAACATCAGCGTGACGCCCGTGCATGTGGCGTTCGACGAATGCTGTGCGAAGGCGCAGGAGCGCGGTATCCGCGTGACGGGCAGCGAAGTCGTGGGGTTGTTACCGCTCAAGAGCATGCTGGAGGCCGGCGAGTATTTCCTGCGCAAGCAGCAGCGCTCGCTCGGTGTGAGCGATGCCGAGCTGATCAAGATCGCCGTGAAGAGCATGGGGATGGACGAGCTGAGCCCGTTCAACCCGGAAGAGAAGATCATCGAATACGCAATCGCGGCGAAGGGCGGAAAGAAGAAGCGCCTCGTTGATATGACGCTGACGGCGTTCACGCATGAGACGGCGTCGGAAAGCCCCGCCCCTGGCGGCGGCAGCATCGCGGCGGCCTGCGGTGCGTTCGGCGCCGCGCTGGCGACGATGGTTGCGAACCTGTCGAGCCACAAGCGCGGCTGGGACGATCGCTGGGAGGAGTTCAGCGAGTGGGCCGTCCGTGGCAAGAAACATCACGACGAACTGCTGCACCTGATCGACGCGGATACGGCGGCGTTCAACAAGATCATGGACGCGTTCGGCCTCCCCAAGGGATCAGACGAAGAGACGGCCGCCCGCGATCAGGCGATCCAGGCGGCAACAATCGGCGCGATCGAGATCCCCCTGCGCGTAATGGAAGTGGCGCTGGAAAGCATGGACGTCGCGAAAAAGATGGCCGAGATCGGTATGTCTGCGAGCGCGTCGGATGCGGGCGTTGCGGCGCTGTG
>JAJDEC010000441.1 GCA_029259995.1 Phycisphaerae bacterium | reverse complement strand
GGGAGTGCGGGCGAGACGCCTGCCCGTAATTCGCTTTCTTGCTTGTGCGGGCGAGACGCCCACACTCCCCGAATTCGAGTTCGAATTCGCACGATTGGATGAGGCACCACACCAGCCGGCAACGATTTGCGTACGTCGATGCTGTCTGCAATACGTGCTCAAATCTCGAAGAGGGCGCTCCATTGACATCTGCTGTGACGCGAGGAAATGAACCGGACTGCACCAACGGATCGAATCCTGAGCCGTCGCCGATCGAATACGATCGCAAGCATCATTACACGGCGGACAAGGCCATCAACTATGACGCCAGCCGATCGGGGCCGCTGAGTTCCCCTCTCGCCCGCCGCCGCTGGAAGGCGGAATTGGACGCGATTTCGTCCATCGCCAAGTCGATCCCCGCGAATTCAACGATTCTCGATCTGCCCTGTGGCACGGGCCGTTTCTTCCCGATTCTTCAGGCGGCGGGCCATCGCGTCATCGGAGGCGACGTCTCGGGCGACATGCTTCGGGCCATCCCCAATTCGCACCGGTCTCTTTCCAACGTCTTCAGCGTTCGATGCGAAGCCGAGCGGATTCCGGTCGCCGCGGAATCGGTCGATGTCGTCCTTTCGATGCGGTTCTGGAGCTTTCTGCCGAACGATGTTCGCCGGTTCGTGCTCGCCGAATGGCGGCGTATTGCAAGGCGTGGCATTTTTCTTCAGGTTCGTTTGCGCAGCGACGAGAGGAAGTCGCCACCGATGGAGACGGATTCCGAATGCAAGGCAACTCACGGATCGGATTCGGAAATCGTCGATTCCCAACAACGCGCCAACTGGCCCACGAATCAGGAATTCATGTCCATGATCGAGTCCGCCGGATTCCGCGTGACGGATTCGATGCCGCTCGATTGGGGAACGACGAACGACCCCGTTCGAATCTACAACCTGCAAAATGAATGACTGGCCGGAAATCGAAATGTGTCGCGCGACGACTACGCACTGTCGCGATTGACGATTTCGTAGTTCTCACGCTCGCCCCGGCCGCGAAGCGGATAGTCCTTCCGAAGGGGATTGGCTTCAAATCCGTCCCACGTCAGGATGCGACGCAAGTCGGGATGGCCTTCGAAGACGATCCCGAACATGTCGAACACTTCGCGTTCCATCCAATCCGCGCCCTTCCAGACGGACGTAACGCTGGGCACCTTCGGCTCGGGATCATTGACGAATGACTTGATCCACAGCCGATGATTGTGCGTGATGGACAGCAGCGAATAGACGACGCCGTATCGATCCGTCGCATCCGGAAAATTCAGGTAATCGACGCACGTCAGATCGACGAGTTGCTCGAATCTGCACGTCGCGTCGTCACGCAGAAATGTCAGGACGTCGACGAGTCGATCCGGCTCGATGCGCACAAACATCTGATCGCCCGGTTCCGCTCCGCGCATCAACAGGGGCCTGGCTTCGATCGGGAGATCGCTGAATTTCGACTGGAGCTTCTCGATGATTTGTGGAGTCGTCGCCATGCGTCTAATTGCCCGTCTTGCGCTGCTTCACGATGAGCCGGCTTGCCGCCCGCGCGATCGCGCATTCAATATGGTAGTTCGCCGTCCAATCGCCATGCACCTCGACTGCGCCGTTCACATCCGCATCGCGCGGCCATCGCGGCAACGCCGCAGATTGCGCGGCTTCGGACAATTCCAGGTCGATCGCATCGGACAGGGCGCCGTCGATCGCCTGCAACACGTCCTCATTGTTCGTGAGGTCGGCCGTGCCCTGGCGCGTCGTCCCGTCCGGCAATCGCCAGAGATTCTGCCTCCGATCAATCAGGTTCCAGCCCAACAGTCGCTCGCACACCAGGTTGTCATCAATCGTCGTCAACACGGAGCGGCTCACTTCGAGTCAATATTTACCTGAATCGTCGGTTCGACGATCATGCCAAGTCCCTTGCCTCGATCGGGACTTCGGCGAACGCCATCCTTTTCGACAACCCGCTGAAGCGCCATCACGCCTTCGATCAACGTTTCGGGGCGCGGCGGACATCCAGGGACATACACATCCACGGGCAGGAATTGATCCACGCCCTGCACGACGGCATACGTATCAAACACACCGCCAGTTGACGCGCAAGCCCCCATGGAAATCACCCATTTGGGCTCACAGATCTGCTTGTAGATTCGCTGCAGCACGGGCATCATCTTGATCGCGACACGCCCGGCACAAATCAGCAAGTCGCTCTGCCGCGGGCTGAAACGCATGACTTCGGCCCCGAATCGCGCCAAGTCATATCGACTCGACGCCGTCGCCATCAGCTCGATGCCGCAACAGGCCGTCGCGAACGGCAACGGCCAAAGCGAGTGCTTCCGGGCCCAGTTGACGCCGTTTTCCCGAAAGAACGACACCAGCTCGTCAAGTCGCGTCGTGACGATGTCGTCGTTGCCCGTGTTGTGCGGCGCGTATTCGTGCTTTTGCTGCATTTCAGCCATTTGCTCCTAGTCGTACCGCAGGATGCCTTTGCCCCACTCGTAAAGAAATCCGAGTGTGACGATCGTGAAGAACACGACGCCGACCCAGAATATCATGGGGGCGCTGTCCGCCATGGACGCATCCGTCCGCGACTTGATGAACGCCATCGCCCACGGATACATCAGAATGAGCTCAACGTCGAAAATCAGAAACATCACTGCCACGAGGTAGAATTTCACGTTGAAACGCTGCCGTGCGTCGCCAATGACCGGCATGCCCGATTCGTAGGCCGAGTCCTTTTCCGGACCGTGCCGCTTGTCCTTGGGCAGGTAATGCGTCAGCAGGAGGATGACAATTCCGACGACAAACACAACGCCAAGCAGGACGGCAATGGGGCCGTACCCCGGCGACGATGCCGCAGCCAATATCTGAATGGAATTCGGATTCAACGCGTGAGTCCTCGCACTTCGCCCGGCGACTTGCCGCGAGCGAATGAACACTGTCCAACCTGCGCGTATCTTAGGGCAGGACGCAAATCTTTTCACTAGCAGCCCGTGGTGAAAGTGCTTCGAGGCCAGCGGCGCGACATTTCGCGTCAGATCGAGGGAGCGAAACGGAGGCGAATCCTG
>JAJDEC010000045.1 GCA_029259995.1 Phycisphaerae bacterium | reverse complement strand
GGCACCTGCGAATCAACGGCGTACTGCCACTTCGGTTACGAAGCAACCGGCATCTGTCTACCGCTGGCCAACTACCACAACATGGACGAAGCGAAAAAGAAAATCGGCCCGGAGTCCATCGATACGCGCGATTTCCTGAATCTCGCGAAGTGGTTCGTCGCCCTCGCCGAAAGCCCGATCAAGCTGAAGTACGACGGAAGCCATCCCGGCCTCGACCAACGACTGAATTCACTGCTCAGAACGAACCGACCGAAATTGGTCAGGACCGCCAAGCGAAAGTAAGCCGCGGCCCTTGTGTCGACGCGTCGAGACAAGACGCGCCGAACCGGCTCGCGCCATTACCGACCTGCTGACAACGTACATTGATTCCGCTATAAACGGGCGTATGGCGAACCCGGCGGCGAATACCGAGGCGTGGTCCATCGGTCGGCTCATCGACTGGACGCGCTCGCATCTCGAAAGCAAAGGCGTGGAAGACGCCCGACTCTGCGCCGAGCTGCTGCTGGCCCACGCCATGAGCTGCCAGAAAATCCAGCTCTACGCCCGCTACCACGAGTCCCCCACGGATGATCAACGATCCCGCTTCAAGGACCTCGTCCGCGCGGCCGCAAATCACGAACCCATTGCGTACCTTATCGGTGAGCGCGAATTTTACTCGCTGTCCTTCATCGTCACGCGCGACGTCCTGATTCCGCGACCGGAAACCGAACTGATCGTCGAACACGCACTGGACAAAATGAAGCAGCGCAAAGACGCATCATTCAATATTCTCGATGTCGGTACGGGATCGGGTTGCATCGGCATCACGATCGCCAGGCGAGAACCGCGAGCGAACGTCGTGGCGACGGATATTTCCGAAGGCGCAATCGCCGTCGCCGCACAGAACGCCGAACGACATCACGTCTCGGATCGCGTCGCCTTGGTCTGTGCCGATCTGTTTGCGAACGCCGATGGTCATCTTCCAGCCGACGGCTTCGATCTCGTCGTCTCCAATCCGCCATACGTCGGCGAATCGGAACGGGAGTCGCTCCCGGCCAATGTCCGGGACTATGAACCCGCGGCCGCGTTGTTCGCCGGCGAAACCGGTCTCGATTGCTATCGTCGAATGGCCGACGGCATCGGCGGCGTATTGAAGCCGGAAGCCGGAGTCCTTCTCGAAATCGGAGAGAATCAGCGCAACGCAGTTCGCGAGTTGTTCGTGAATGCCGGCCTCGAATTCATCGCGGCACATCGTGACCTGTTCGGCGTCGAGCGAATGCTGGAATTTAAGCGAACCCAATGAACGATCTTTCCGATCGCGACTTCCGTCGAATCCTCCTGATCAAACCCAGCTCCCCGGGCGATATCATCCACGCGCTGCCCGTCCTTCGCGGCCTGCGGCGACGTTATCCCGACGCGCACATCGCCTGGTTGATCGCCAAGCCTTACGTCAACATGCTCGAAGCAGAGCCAACATTGAACGAGATCATTCCGTTTGATCGAAAGCACTACGGCCGCATCGGTCGCAGCTGGAAATCGACGACAGATTTCCTTCAGTTCGTCACATCACTGCGTAAGCGAAAATTCGACCTTGTCATCGACCTGCAGGGGCTGTTCCGCAGCGGATTCCTGGCGCGGGGCACAGGCGCTGGCGCCCGCATCGGATTCCGGGCGGCGCGCGAATTGGCATGGATATTCTATACGCATCTCGTCCCGCGCGATGAGACGGACAAGCACGCGGCGGAGCGGAACTTCGACGCCGCGGCACTGCTCGGCGTGGACCGGGGCCAACCCGATTTTCGAATTGCGTTCACACACGAAGACACGACGAACGTGCGCGATCTGATTCGCGAACACGTCGGCGGCGATCAACGCGTGATCGCCATGGCCCCTGCGACGCGCTGGGAAACCAAGTGCTGGCCCGCCGCACGCTTTGGTCTGCTCGCTGCCGAACTGCATCGCGCATCGGGTCTCAAATCGGTCCTTGTCGGCGGAAAGGCGGATCGCGCCGATGGCGAGATCGCGACGCAGCAGGCCGCCGGCGCCGCCGTCAATCTCTGCGGAAAAACGTCGCTTCGCGAACTCGCCGCCCTGATCGATCGCGCATCGCTCGTCGTCACGGCCGACTCGACGCCGATGCATCTTGCCGCGGCACACGGCCGACCGCTCGTTGCCTTGTTTGGTCCGACGAACCCCGTTCGTACCGGCCCGTTCGGTCGCGCACGCGACGTCGTTCGGCTCGATCTCGATTGCTCGCCCTGTTATCTGCGCAAGTTGAAACAGTGCCCGCACAACCATCGCTGCATGCAGGACCTTTCCGTCGCACAAGTCGCGGCGGCATCCATCGCCCGCCTGGACGGTCGCGACAAGTCCTGACGCCACCAGATCGACAATGTCAAATTGGACAGGCATCTTCGCGCGGTCTGCACCGGGTATCGGCCGATGCCACAGCGCAGAGGTTGTGCAACAGCGCAATCGCCGTGATCGACTGCAAATGACGACCTACTTTGACACGTGTCGAGAAGTCAGGGTTGGATGGAGAACTTGGGCGCATCGCATTTCGAGCAACGCCGCTTCGTCGGATCGGCGTCGCGGGGATCGAAGATCTCTTTGTGTAAGTCGCATTGCCGCGCCGCCACGGCGGCCCCGCTGCACTTCGGGCATTGAACGGCCATCACGAGCGCTGTCGTGTCGCCGCCGTCGGCCTCGTCTGCCGGATGCACGGCACTGCCGATCGTGCTTTCGAATTCGGCCGGCGTCAGCAGCATGCCCTCGTTGCATCGATGGCAGAACCAGGGCTTCGCCAGTGACGGGTCGTCGGAAACTCCTGGTTGGTAAATCATGGACCGGTACACCCAGGCGCCGATCGCGCAGACGATCACCACGACTGCGACGATCAGTTTCTTCCGTTCATTCATTGAGGAAACCTTCGGAGGACGCCAACGTTATCGGCAACAGACCGCCAGAAATGAGTCGATGCGTTATCGCAAATACTCCGGCAGCCCCTTCTTTGGCCAGATCGACCAGTCAACGCCGTAGGGATATCGCGTATCCATGAACTTGTAGTCCGCGTGACCATCCAGGAAGACGGCGACATGCTTCGAGAATTCGTGATGCCAGCCGAAGCGTTGCACACCTGCCCCGGTATGCGTCGAATCCTGCATGATATTGTGCATCAGCGCTTCGTAGTAGACGACGAATTCTGACGCGCTTCCACCAACAAGATTCGGCATCATCTTCTTGTTGGCCTTCACAAGATTGGAATCCGGCAGATTGGGTGGATTCACGTACATGCTGACACTCGTGTAGTAATACTTCATCCAGAACCAGTTAATGGCATAGCTGTTGCCCGCCGAACCCCAGGATGTCTTCGTGTCGTGCGGATTCACGGTATACGTGCCGCTACTGATGATGCCGTATCCGCGCGTGCGATCGCCGGGGCAGATATAAACATCGGGTTTCGAATCTCTTGAGGCGTCCGGGGAGATATATTTGGCCAGTGCTCGTTCGTCCGCGCCCCATTTCATGTAGTCAATGTTGTTTCCGAAATAGGGATCCGGATCCGGCGCGATGAAGCCGCCCCAGACGAACTGCGAAGCCCATGAAGCACCCGGGTGCCGCTTGACCCATGGGATCTTCGGGCCGAGATCCTCCATGTACATGATTTGACCGACGCCGATCTGCTTCATGTTCGACATGCACTTCACGCGCTTGCCCGTCTCGCGGGCCATCTTCAGCGCGGGCAGAAGCACGGAAATGAGCACAGCGATGATCGCGATCACGACGAGCAACTCGATCAATGTGAACGCATTGCGCCGCCGGTTGTCTGGCAAGAGAGAAGGACTCTGCATTTTCGAATACTCCGAACCGGCGCAGCAGAATTCCGCCCGGCACGCTCGCAACAGGATAGACTCGCTGAAGTTTGAGTATAACAGTTAACGTTAGCATGACACAATACAAGTGTCCCCGGAATCAAGACCTGCCGGATCGCGCATAACTGTTTGATTGACACCAGCTTGAATCGATTTGCCCCCGTCGATACGATCGGCCCCATGATCAAAAAAACCGCGTTACAGGCCTTGGGCGCCCTGGTGTTCGCTGCTGCCTGCGGCGCTTCGACTGCCTGCGATCAGACGCTCGGCGACTACATCGTCATCCCCGGATTCTCCGGATTCGAACTCTCCAACGTTCGCGCCGCGAACGTCTCCTCGGATATCGGCACAGTCGATCTGTGGAACCGGGCGTATCCCTATTTTCCGAACCTTGGGCTCGGCGACTCGACGGACTACACGACGATCAACGACGGTGTCCGCACGATCCGCGCCGTCGTCGCCGGCTCTGCCGACGACAGCAATCCCCTTGTCGAAATGCAGCTCAAGTTCCCGATCGACACACATCACACGATGCTGCTCGTCGGAACCGCAGGCCAATACGAGTTGCTTCGGTTCGACGACGATCGAACGCCGCCGGCGGCGGACACAATCCGATGCCGCGTGATCAATGCGATCGAAGGCGGCCCCTCGCTCCGCGTCTTCGGCCCGAACGACGAGGCCCTCTCCGGGGCGATCGCCTACAAGCAGGCGACGGGAAGCGTCGAATACGCTGGAGACGTCAGTTCACTCGGGATTCGACGAACGGATACGAATGCCGTCGTCTGGTCCGGCGCACCCCTGCCGCAAGGCGATGTTGTCGTCCCGGGAGAAAGCTATACGATTGTCGTCTATTCGGATTCCGAAGGGATGATCCGGGTTCTCATTCTGATCAATAACCTCGCCGCATCATAAGGCTTGATTCATGCTCATTCGCAATCTCCCCGGCCGACTTCTTGATCGCGCCCGTAACTCGAAACCACGATATTTCACTGCGCTCGCCGTCGCCCTGCTCCTTATATTCGCCAGCTGCGGCTACGAATTCGGCGCGTTCATCAATCTCTTCGTTGTCGGTCGCCCGGATGATCCCGGCCCCTACATGAGCGAAGTCACGACAGAACTCGAAACTTTCGTCGCAAACGCGCGATTCCCCGTCGCCATGGCGTTCCTGCCGGACGGAACGCTCCTGTATACGGAAAAGGACACGGGCCAGCTCCGAGCCGTCAGCAGCGACGGCACGCTCCATCCGTTTCCCGTCGCCGATGTTCCCGTCGCCAATCTCGGCGACTCCGGTCTTCTCGGCCTTACGCTCGATCCCGACTTCGCGAACAATCGCTACATCTATCTCGGCTACACAGTCAACGACATCCCCACGGACAACGCCCTGCCGCGCAACGAATTCCGCGTGCAGCGATGCACAATGACGGAAGATTTCCGCAGCGTCATCTTCGGAAGCGACACAGTCATCGCAAACCTGTCGGCGAGCGGTCTGCCGGGCCACGAAGGCGGGAGCCTTGTCTTCGGCCCGGATGGAAAGCTTTACGTGTCGCTGGGCGATCGGCGCCTGAACACGTTTCAGAATGAAGAATCCCAGGATCCGGCCGTGCTCGCCGGAAAGATGATCCGCATCAACAGCGACGGCACAGTGCCCGCGGACAATCCCTACGGCGCCGAACTGATGGCATGGGCAATTGGTCTTCGCAACACGTTCGACTTCGCGTTCGATCCGATGTCCGGGTTGTTGTTCGGACCGGAAAACGGCGCCGGCCCCGACGAACTGAATCTGGTCGAAGCGGGAAAGAACTACGGCTGGCCGACAGTTCAGGGCGAAGCCGATACGGATGAGGAAATGCAGTTCGCCGCCAATACGCCCGACTACACGGGACCCCTGATCGGTATCAATCGAGCACCGACGGGCGTTGCGTTCAATCCCGGAGAGGTCTACGGAGCAAACCTGAAAAACCAGTTGTTCGTTGGATACTTCGAAACCGGCACGATCGATCGATTTGTTCTTTCAGACGATCGCCGAAGCGTGCTGGACACGATCGAATTCGTGGCGGGCATTCCCAACGGCATCAACGATCTGCTCTTCGGTCCCGACGGCGCAATCTACGTCAGCACGGAATTCAACATCTATCGCATCGCGCCGACAATCGAATAGTGGGTGCTCCCCATCCTCACATCGCATGGTCTTCGGGGAGTGCGGGCGTCTCGCCCGCCTGTTGACGGCTATCGCATCGCGCCGACAAACGAATAGTGCGTGTCTTCCATCCTCACATCGCATGGTCTTCGGGGAGTGCGGGCGCCTCGCCCGCCTGTTG
>JAJDEC010000440.1 GCA_029259995.1 Phycisphaerae bacterium | reverse complement strand
CCGTCCGGCACGCGCTCCACGAAATCGTACCACTTCGTGTTCTGCTCGGCGCAGAAGTAGGGACCGTAGAAGAGTTCCTGAAGGCAGCAGACTTGCACGCCTTTTCCGGCCGCCTGTTCGATGAGGGCGACGTGTTTATCGATCATGGCCTTTTTGATCTTTTCGACGGGAGACGTCGACGGCTCGCAGAGCGTCGCCTGAATCAAACCACCACGGACAGTACGCGGCATGGGTATCTCCTTTGGATCGGAATTGTTTCGTCATTAGCGTACCTAGTTGATGGCCGAATCGCAATCGTGCCGTCCCTGGCGGGGGTGCCATGCTTGCCCTTGAAGGCAAGCATGTCGGGGGCAAGTCAGTGCTGATCGATTTCGCAGTGACGTGCAGGTGGAATGTCTCGCCGGCATGCTCCCCTTGACGGGGGCGCATGGCACCCGGCGTTTCCACGCTGAGCGGCCGCGTCCTGCGGCGAAGTTGTGCAATCGATACGTTGCCGCCGAGAAGCCACGCTGAGACAGCGAGGCTCTGAATGCCCCGTCGCCTCAATTACCCGCAGGTTCCAGACAATTGGCGAAGTGTTCGGATTGGTATAATCTTGGTCGGATTCGACACTCAAAAGGAGCTAATGATATGCCTGCGACAGCGGAACGCTGCCCGTGTTTGATTGGCGGCAAGTGGATGGATGTGGACGCGGCGCGAACCGTCGATGTCTGGAATCCCTCCACGGGGGAGACGATTGCGCAGACGCCGATGTGCACGGGCGCCGATGTGGATCGGGCCGTGCAGGCGGCGCTGAAGGCGTTTCCGTCGTGGCGGGAGACACCGATCGTGGATCGGGCGCGCATGATGTTCAAGTTCCATTCGCTACTCCTTGCGAATGCCGATGACATCGCGCGGATTGTTTCGCGGGAGCATGGTAAGACGTTTAATGAGTCGAAGGCGAGCGTGGCGCGCGGCATCGAGATGGTTGAGTATGCATGCAGCCTGCCGGCGCTGATCTACGGCGACGTGATGCACAACATCGCACCGGGCGTCGACAGCGAGACGATTCGCTATCCGCTGGGCATCTGTGCCGGCATCACGCCGTTCAATTTCCCGGCCATGGTTCCGCTGTGGATGTATCCGATTGCGATCACGTGCGGCAATTGCTTCATTC
The DNA here is from genome assembly GCA_029259995.1 of Phycisphaerae bacterium. Lineage (GTDB taxonomy): Bacteria > Planctomycetota > Phycisphaerae > UBA1845 > UTPLA1 > ECT2AJA-110-A. Next base: position 3,014 of record JAJDEC010000440.1, on the reverse strand, counting down.
TCAAACCATCGCCGCGCGTGCCGTTGTCATCAATTCGAATTGCGGAGCTGCTCGTTGAGTCGGGCGTGCCCGAAGGCGTCTTCTCGATGGTGCACGGCGACAAGGAGTGCGTTGATGCGATCCTGAAGCATCCGGACATTCGGGCCGTGTCGTTCGTCGGCTCGACGCCGATCGCCAAGTACATCTATGAGACGGGGGCGGCGCATGGCAAGCGCGTGCAGGCGGCGGGCGGCGCGAAGAATCACATCATCGTGATGCCGGACGCCGAGATCACGCCGGCCGTGTCGGGCTTGTTAAGTTCCGCGTTCGGTTGTTCGGGCGAGCGATGCATGGCCGGGAGTCTGGCCGTCGCCGTCGGCGATCGCGCGGATGAAGTCGTGGATCGGCTTGTCGACTCGGCGAAGAAGATCGTCGTCGGTCGGACTGACATGCAGAACGACGTGACGATGGGCCCTGTCATCAGCCGGCAGCACGCGGAGAGCGTGCGCGGTCATATCGACACGGCGGAAAAGGAAGGCGCCAGGATCGCGGTCGATGGGCGCGGCGTGGCGCCGTCGAATGCGCCGAACGGGTTCTATGTCGGACCGACAGTCGTGGATCACGTATCGCCGGAGATGCGGATCGGTCGCGAAGAGGTATTCGGGCCCGTGTTGTCGGTCGCGCGTGTGAAGACGCTGGAAGATGCGATCGATCTGGGGAACAAGTGCCCGTTCGGGAATGGGGCCGTGATCTTCACGCAGTCGGGCCGGGCGGCGCGGGAGTTCAAACATCGATTCAACGCGGGCATGATCGGTATCAATGTCGGCGTACCGGCTCCGATGGCGTGGTTCCCGTTCACGGGCTGGAATCAGTCCTTCTTCGGCGATCTGCACATCCAGGGCAAGGAAGGCATGCAGTTCTACACGCAGCAGCGGATGATCATGACGCGCTGGTTCGAGCCGGAGCATGTGGATGCGCATGATCCTGTGTGGCGACCGGGGCACTAGTAGAAAGCGCACGGGTACGGAGTGCCATGAGGGCGCACCAACGCGGGCGGCGAGGTGTCGGGAACCTGTGTAAGTTGCTCCGCAGTCGAAGCACTGGGTGACAAGCACCCAGTGGCACATTTACCGGAGGCCAAGCACACAGTGGCACGAGTGGGCGGCGTTTTCAATCGGGGATGGGTCGATTAGGCTTGTTCGCGTGGTATCCGGCAGCGATGCGGCCCTGAATTCGCACGCGGATTCGCCGGCGTCGATCATCGCGCCCCCTCGGCTGAAGCCGTGGGCCACCCGGCGGCACTGCTCACAGAGCAGTGGCACACCGGCGGATGTCGGGTCGATGACCCGACCTACTTCAGAATGAAAGCGGAGAATTCCGATGAGTGATGCGCCGGAACAGATTGTATTTGACGACTTTGCGAAGATCGATCTTCGCGTGGCGAAGGTGCTGGAAGCAAAGCCGCATCCAGATGCGGACAGGCTGCTGGTGTTACAGATTGATCTGGGCGACGAACAGCGCCAGCTCGTCGCGGGGATCAAGGCGAACTACGAGCCGGAGGCGCTTGTGGGCAAGTTGATCGTCGTCGTGAAGAACCTCAAGCCGCGGAAGATGCGCGGCGAGGAGAGTGTGGGCATGCTGCTCGCGGCGTCAGACGACGAAAAGGCGCAGGTCGTGCTCGTATCTCCGGAACAGGATATTGCGCCGGGCGCGCGCGTCGGCTGAGCCCCTCGGGGTGCCATGCTTGCCCCAAAAAGGCAAGCATGTGAACGTCGCGTTGACGTCAACGAGTCACGAGATGTGTCATACGGCCGCGTGGCGCCAACATGCTCCCCTTTGAGGGGGCGCATGGCACGCCTGGGCGTGTCGCTCTGTTCGTGGATTTCGCTGTCGTTCAGAGTCCATCATCATCTAAGTCTCGCGTAAGACCATGCTGAAGCGTCGTCCGCAATTATCGGGGTTTCTCGTCGGTTTCGTCGTGACAGCGGTTGCGACGTTCGTATGCTTCCGAGTCTTTGATGCGAAGCTGCAAATCGATCGGGCCATGTACGATTGGCGCGTCAAGCATTTCAATACGATCGAAGCCAGTGATCGCATCGTTCACGTCGACATTGACGACAGCGCCGTGGATGAAGTCGGCCGCTGGCCCTGGCGCCGCAAGCGGATTGCGGAACTCCTGAACGTCATCAGTGAACTCGGTGCGCAGTACATCCTTGTCGATCTGCTTATCAGCGAGAAGGAACTCCCCTATTTCGACGATCCGCGACTTTACATCGATCACGACATCGATCCGGACATGTCGTTCGTCGGTCTGGCCGATCCTCCGATTGTGGCGGCGGATGTTGACCTGGCGGAAGTCGTTCGAACGGCCGGTAATGTCATCATGGCGGTTCAGCTCGATGCACATTCGCCCGGTGATCGACGGAGCCTGCGCGAGCGGCTCGGGCTTCTTCTGCGAGAGAATCCGGATATCTCCGAGTCGGCCGCCATGGCGGCATTGAATCTTGACCGAGGTTCGGACGCGATCCCGGGATTTCAGCGCGAATGGCTGAGGCATCGCGTGATCGTCGAACTGGTGCAGACGCTGACGCTGGACGTGGCAGCGCTGGCCAGTCGCCTCGATGTCGATCACCGAAAAATAGAGCGGTTGATCGCCGGAGCAAAACGGGCGGCCGCCGCGCGATGGGTCGATCATGCGTTCCGCGAAGATCCCAATGCGACACTGGCGGATATTCGCGAGGCCGTGTTCGGCGATCGCGTACCGCGACTGAATCCCGATGATCAGGATATCCGCAAGGCCTATCGGGCGCATCTCGGGCTGCGTGATCTCGACAGGCACCTGATCCACGCGGACGGCGTCGATCCTGCGCACCTTCATTCGGCGGCATCGGCCGTGCCCGTCTTGCATCCGATCGGCGCCGCGGCGCTGGACATTGCGGCAGTCAACTTTTCCGCCGATCCCGATGGCATTGTTCGTCGAGTTCCTCCGCTGATTGCTTATGACGGGCGCGTGGCCAAACACCTCGGCGTGGCGG
>JAJDEC010000439.1 GCA_029259995.1 Phycisphaerae bacterium | reverse complement strand
CCTGAATCTCCACTTCAAGAACGAGAGATATGGATTTCAGGGTGTCGCCACTAAGCTGATTCCCGTTCAGTGGAGCGAGCGGCGTTATCTAATTCCCGTCGAGAAGATTGGCGAATTCTGTAGTTCGATTCACTCCAGGTTTGGCGAACCGCGCGACCGCATTCATGGAATGTACTTCCTTCGACGGGGCGATCATAAGAAGAAGGCCGAAGGTCTTCCGACGCTTCCGGCGAAATTTCGCAACCATCTGATCACCAAGCCGATCCGAGCGTCCATTACGGACGTGATTGACGTCAATGAAAGGGACGGAATCGGAGGATGGCGCTTCAGGACGTCACACGTTCGGATCGACGCGGGGACGGCGGATCGACTGCTGACGGGGATGGTCATGGAAGTTGTCGACTCAAAGGCGCTATTGCCGATCAATGTGCGAATCACGCGGACCGAAGCGCATACGGCCGAGGGCGAGATCGTGCAGTCGCTTGTTGGCGCTGAGAATTGCGACTCGGGGCCACCACAGGTCGGCTGGAAGGTCGTCGCCGGACCGCGCGGAGCCGAGGCGGACGCGTCGAAAGCGGCTGCGGGGGTGTTTCGCGATCTTGCGCCAGCTGCTGCGTTCGAGCGCGCCGCTGTCGAGAAGAAGATCGTCATGATGTTTTTTCGTGCGGACTGGTGTGCGACCTGTTCGGTCATGGACAAGCGACTCTGGGCGGATGCCGGTATTCGGGCGTGGCTGAAGGACAAGTGCGTCGCGATTCGCATCGACGGCACACAGAAGAGTAGTCCGGAGGCCTTGCGTTTCAAGCTGACATCGGTTCCGACAATTCTGTTTCTCGATTCAGGTGGCGATGAGATCGGTCGGATGGATGTCGCGCTCGATTCGGAGCAGTTTCTGGTGGATGCCGAGAAAATACTCGAGAAGGCTAAGAACTGAGACTACCCAGTGAACATATCGCTGCGTTGGATGGGCGAGTGTATTCGAGTCTTCAGCGGCTCACTCATAGAGGCTGCCCGGCCGATCTTGGGCTCCGCAGTTGAGTGCCGCTCGCTGCATCTGCGACGCGTGGCTTCCGGGCACCACGCGACCGACTCCCTGACGGTCGTGGCTCGGAGCGGGATCACTTGAAGAGCGCACGAATCGGCGGGAGCTTGAGCTGGAAGCCCGGAATCGTCTCGGATTCAAATGAATCGTCCGTGGCGTCGACGCGCTCGAACTTGCTTTCGCGCAATCGGTGGAATTCGAACGTCTTCGCGATCGGGTCGACAGTCCAATACTCGCCCACGCCGAATCGATCGTAATCGTTGCGCTTCGTCTGTCGATCCATCGATCCCGAATCCGGCGAGACAACTTCGACGACGACGTCGGGGACGACGTTCACGCGGTCGCCGCATTGCGATGCCTTATCGTCCTTCAGGTAGATCAGATCGGGCCTGTAGACAAGATCATCCGCGAGTTTGACATCGACTTCGACAATGACAGCGCCATTGCCGGCATCGGTGATGTGTGGGCGGATTGCGAACGCGATTTCCGTAATAATCCGTTGATGTCGGTAGCTCGGACTCGGTGAAATGCTGATCACTCCGTCAATCAACTCATAGCGATGGCCGTCGTCGCGCAGTTCAAGATACGCGTCGGCTGTCATCCGCAGGCCGCGATAACTGGATCCGTTCTTAGATGTCGGCATCATTCGGTGTATGGACTCGATTTGCTCCTTGTGCCATTGTACATCGCGGTATGTGGGTGATGCCAACGGAATCCTGTTGGACGGGATTTGGGCATGGCAGGTTGGAATCGAGTTGGGGGGATTCGTCGTCGAGTTAATGCCGGGTGTGCCGGACTCGCACAGAGCCGCGATCGTCAGGAAGTCCGTCGCGCGACGAGCTAAAGACTTGCGCCGCTTGTGCTGCGAGCGATCTTGAACTCAGCCGCCAAGCGCCGCTCGCTGCATGTGCGGCGCGCGCCTTGCTGACACCACGCGCCCGACTCCCTCACGGTCGCGGCTCGGATCGGATTGCCAAGCCTCGCTTTAATCGTCGCCGCTTCGATCAATTTCGCGAATCGCGCATCGACGCCGTCAATGTCCTATGGATCACGCGCGACACGATGCCCGTCCACCCTCGATAGCCCGCATCATTCAAATGCAGTCCGTCGTCTTGAAGCAGATCTTTTCGTGGCTTGCCATCTGCGCCCAGCAGGCAGGTTGCCGTATCTATGTAGATCAGCCGCTCGTCGTCTTCCGTCAGTTTGCGGACGAGTTCGTTTGCTTCGTTCATCGTCGGCCATAACTTCCAACGGCTGATCGACGGCTTGATCGGCAGATAGATCACGCGCGTTCTTGGGAATGTTGCATGCACTCGCCGGGTGAATTCGCTGAAATCATCGACAACCTGTTTGGGCGAACGACCATCGGCGATGTCGTTGTCGCCGCAATAGAAGACGATGACTCGCGGTGCGTACGGTTTGATGACGTTGTCGTAAAAGTGAAGCATGTCGGGGATCTGGGCGCCGCCGAAACCGCGATTGATCACGGGCAGATCGGAGAAGCTTTCTCGCGTCGGCCACATGCGGATGCTGGAGCTGCCGGCGAAGAGGACAGCGTCGGCGGGCCAGGCATTCTTGCGATCCCATTGTTTGAAGGCGTTGATTTCGCGGGCGAAGCGTTTGGGGTCGGGGGTGGGGTTCGAAACGCCTACGGGTTGGTCGGCATTGGCGGACAACCAGATAATGGCGGAGATCGTGATAGTAGTTGCGAAGACAATAGTGCGCCGGGGCATCTTGGATCCTCAATTCAATCTAAGTACGTAATGGGAATCGTTCATCGTGTGGAACCGGCTAATAGCCGGTTCGTTACAGGCAATTGGCCTGTGGCGGATTCAATGAATCATTCTGCACATAAACTTAGATTACGACAACGACGTAATTCAACGCGATGTGTGGAACGCGCTAATAGCCCGTTCTCTGGACCGGCTATTAGCCGGTCCCACACGCTCTCCAGCGTGCAAGTTGTCGTCAAATGCCTGACGGCATTGGCAGAACTCCGGCGCGTTGGTGTGGGCACGGCCCACGCTACTCGTAGCGAAGCGCCTCAACCGGATCCAAACGCGAGGCCTTCCATGCCGGATAGATGCCGCTGATGACGCCGGTTGTCGTCGCCATCGTGAGTGCG
>JAJDEC010000438.1 GCA_029259995.1 Phycisphaerae bacterium | reverse complement strand
CGAGACTTCGCGCCAATAGCAGTCGCGCATTGTCAAGATCGCGTCTTGCGAGAATCGTCGCATTCTGCGCCTGAAGCACCTGCGTGCGCACCAGCCCGGTATCGAGCGGACTGGTTTCCCCGGCGCTTAATCGGACGTCCGCAAGCCTGAGCGATCGATGGGACAGTTCGAGATTGTCGGCGGCGATGTCCGCGAGCCGCTGTCGCCAGAGGCAATCGACATAGAGAGAACGCGTCGTTGTCGAAAGCCGGACGGCATCGTCGAGCACGGCGAGGACGGTCTGCCGCAACTGCGCCTCGGCAATTCGCGCCTTCACGGGAATCTGCCACAAGTCAACAAGCTGCTGGGCGAATCCGAATGTCAATTCACTTCGACCGCCGCCTTCAATGAACCGACTGCCGATGAACAGAGACGGATTCGTCCACAATCCCGATTGAACCACATCGGCTCGCGAAACGCCGATCGATTGAAATCGGGACTGAAATGACCGGTTGTTCAGCAACGCCACGCTGACGGCCTCATCCGCAGTCAGACCGTTCGAGAGAAACTCCCGGACTTTCTGTTCGATGATCGGCTCAATCGTCGGCGCATAGACGTCCGTCACATCAAGCCTGCGTTGAATCCGATCCGCGGCGTCCTGGTAGTCGGGATCCGGATTGACTTTGGCGCAGCCGACAAGCGTCCCCATCGTCAACAGACCCTGGAGAATCAGCAGGGCGCGGCGGGAACGAGAAACTGGTATTCCTGACTTTTCGAAGATTGGGTTCAGAATTGCCACCCGCCGATCCTGTGCTCGATAATTTCCTTGGCGATGGGAAACACGATCAGAAAGATGCAGTGCGACTCAACCGCAATGGCGGGAAGCCACTGTGTGCCGCGCTTCGACGGCTCCGAGGCAGGCCGTTCAAACCTCGGGATCCATCGAGGCGTCGACGCCATGTAGTCAGCATATTCCGTACCGAAACGTGTCATCAACCGCGACTCCTCAAATCGAATCGCGAAACTGTAGACGATCAGCGCCCAAACAATCAGGATCGGCACCATCCAGGGAAGTTCCGCCATCAGGACGAGACCTGCAAACATGCCCATGTTCGCCCAATAAACCGGGTTGCGCACAATCCGAAACGGACCGGTCGTGGCAAGCCGCTTTCTCGCATGGAGTCGATATCGCAAGTGCCTCTGCGCGATCACGCGCAGGCAGAGCCCGCAGACAAAGAACAACAATCCGGCAGTCCATGCGAAAACACTGTTTTCAAAACGGGCGTCAAAATGTACAAACGCATAGGCAAGCGGCGGGATCATCAATAACCCGCGTGTCTTGAAGATGGCGCCAAGCACCCAGTACCGGGCGGGATGTTTTTTCATGGCCAGTGTTCCTCTGTTCGACAGATGCCGATCCATGGACTTCCTCGTAGGGGCGACATGAATGCCGTCGAGGCGTTGGTGTTCTTCATTTCCAGGCGGCATCAGGAGCGAAATAGTCCGTCGGGCGCCAACAATGTCTGCGTCCGATGCCGCCGCGACTTTCCATATGCTACTGGGTGATCATGGAGCGACGATGGACGCAACATGACAAAGCTGTAATGTGAGCGATGCATGCGGATGGGAATTGCGGGGCGGAATTGCCAACGACCTCGCAAAGCCCCAGACTTGAGTCGGACGCGGGCGACGCGTCTGCAATTATGGATTGAGGGACTGCCCATGCGGGCGCTGATTATCGAAGATGACACCGGCGTTGCGCGATTCATCGACCGCGGACTGCGAGAGAACGGCTTTGCCGCCGAAGTCGCCGCGGACGGCGAAGCGGGACTGCAAAGCGCGTTGGCGGATGACTTCGATGTCATCGTACTCGATCTCATGCTGCCCGTTCGAGACGGATTCAGTGTGTTGCGCGAACTTCGTCGACGCGGCCACAAGACGCCGGTCATCTGCCTCACGGCGCGGGATACGGTCGACGATCGCGTGACGGGGCTCGATCTTGGCGCCGACGATTACCTCGTCAAACCCTTCAGTTTTGCCGAGCTGCTGGCGCGCATCCGGGCGTTGCTTCGACGCGGCGCCATGCTGACGGACAACCCGATCCAGATCGCCGATCTCTCGATCGACATCGTGACGAGACAGGTCAATCGCGCAGGTCGCCGCATCGACCTTTCCGCCCGCGAATTCTCACTGCTCGAGTACATGGCGCGCCACGCCGGGCAGGTCGTGTCTCGTACGATGCTGCTCGAAAAAGTCTGGGACGTGAATCGTGATCCGCAGACCAATGTCGTGGACGTGCACATCAATCGCCTTCGCAAGAAAATCGACCATGGTTTCGACACGTCATTGATCCAGACGATGCGTGGCGTTGGATACGTCATTCGTGACCCGACGTCGGAGGAACTCCCCTCGTGAAAATCGGTACGCGACTCACACTTTGGGGAACCGTCATCACGCTCGCGGCCTGCGCCGCGGTTTGTGTCACGCTCTATCTGGGATTGAGTGTTTCGTTGAATGCGGAAGTCGACAGTTTCCTCGAGGGAGAAGTCCAGGAATTCCTCGCGATTCTCCGCGATGAACAGGGCGCGTCATTTGATGAAATCGAGAGCGATATCCGCAGAGAACTCGGAAGCCGCGTCCGCAACGACCTGACGTTTCGTCTCCTCGATTCCCGGGGCCGCCTGATCCTGACGAGCCACGAGGACACAGCCCTGCCGGATCCGTGGCCCCTGACGGCTGCGGCGTTCGGCGATCGCGACACGGCGTTCGAAACCGTGCATACCCACAATGATGATCGAACGACGCGCGTCTGCAGCCTTCGAACCCAGCTGGTCTCGCGCGGCGATTTCGTCGTACAGGCGACGTATTCCCTGGCAGGCGTGAACGCTGCACTCTCGAATTTCCGCAACCTGTCATTGATTGTCCTGGCGCTGGCGGCTGTCGGGTCCGTCGGCGGCGGACGCATCCTCGCCCGCAAGAGCCTGCGCCCCATTCACGCGATGACGTCGGCCGCCCGTAAGATCGGCGCCAACGACCTTTCGCAGCGCCTCGATCGATCCGGCGACGGCGACGAACTCGATCAACTGGCGGACGTGCTGAACGACATGCTTCATCGCCTTGAACAACAGGTGCTTCGCATCCGCCAATTCACGGCGGACGCCGCGCACGAATTGCGAACCCCGCTAGCGGCGCTGCGCGGAAACGCGGAAGTCGCGCTGAGTGATCAGGCGACGCCCGAAAGTCGAAAGCAGGCCCTGGAGGAGAGCATCGAAGAATATGACCGACTGGCGAAATTGACGGACGATCTCCTGCTGCTCGCCCGCGCGGACGCCGGCCACGCATTAATCCAGTCGTCGCCCGTCGCATTGCACAAGGCCGTTGAAGACGTCGTGGAATTGTTCGGCGCCGTTGCTGATGAACAAGGCATCGTCATCACGTGCGAACACGATCGTTCGGTCGTCATCCCTGCGGATCCCGCAAGGATTCGGCAGGTGTTGTGCAATGTGTTTGACAACGCCGTCAAATTCACACCGCCGGGCGGACGAATCGACATTCGACTTGTCGCCGACGATTCGAATGCCGTCATCACCATCACGGACTCGGGCATCGGCGTCGACAGCGCCAACCTGCCGCATCTGTTCGATCGCTTCTATCGCGCCAACACGGCCCGTTCCCGTGATGCCGGTGGATTTGGATTGGGACTGCCCATCTGCCGAACCATTGTCGAAGCCCACGGCGGTGAGATCCTGATCACATCAAACCATGGCCAGGGGACCTGCGTCGAAATCCGCTTCCCAACTGCCCAGACGCTTTGACTCGTGGAATGAACATGCGAGAACAATCACGCCCATCGATGGACCCACGTCGTTGGAAATCCGGAAACAGAATCATCAAAACCCGTGTGCGACGCAATCCGAATGTGCAAACTTCAGAATCGACGCGTGAATCACCTTGAAGTCAACAAGACGACAGACTCGCTTCCGGGGCTTGACGAAAAAGAAGCCAGCACGCCCCACCCCGCAGAGTTGGATCAAAAGCTTGGGGTCCAGCTTGGGGTGGAAGCCGACGTTTCCAGTGATTTCAAGTCGTCGCCTGACGCTCCAAGCACTCACGCAACGGACGAAGATCGACTCTCGAAGCGTGCGAATAATAGGCCTGACGACGGCTCAGGACGGGAATTGTCGGGGGATGACGGGAGAGGGAAAGGAAAGCGGGCGACGCGACTCGAACGCGCAACATTCAGCTTGGAAGGCTGGACGCACAGGATTCTAACGAGCTGGACGCGCAAGCACTTACGAACGATGCCGCGAACGTTTCCACTCCCGTTTCCACCGACGAACCGAATTCGGCGCATTCTGGCGACGAATCGGACGGCGACGCGGCCCCCGCCGACAGCTCGCCGCCGACGGACACGGACGCGGGCGCATCGACGGACCGCGATCCGCTCGAAGCACTTGCCGACGCCTTGCGGGGGCTAACGCCGGAACAGCAGGCGCGGCTGGGCGAGCTGTTGCGGGACTAGCGGCGCGGCACCACCCCGGGGGGCATCGGAATTCTGAGGGCTATCGACTTCCTGACCGACCGCCAGGCGCACACTTTTTTTCAACAGTTTCGAGCGATTCGAGCATTGCCAGATGCCAAGGGGAGGTTTGACACAGGCGCGACGGGGTTGCGAACACGGATGCAATGAATCCCGAATGGGGCGATTACGGGCCGCAAGAGTGCCAATCGACTGAATGAATGGGCGCGCTGATCATCGTAAGTCGTTTGATTGCGTGCAGATTCGGCTGATTCGGCCCCTATTACCCCGATTCTTGATATTCAATGGCCCCTGAATGCAGCAGGAATTGGGTGTCGTCACCTG